>NZ_JBEUTW010000039.1:0-18127 GCF_040492675.1 Bacillus sp. AP50 | reverse complement strand
AATCGTCCTAGGTGAGCTCGTTGGAAATTCAATATATGATCCTAAAATTAAAGTATGGTCTATTTTATATTCAGTATTTGTTTGGGTAATTTTAATTTATACTATTGAAGTGATAACACAAAAAGTAAGAGGGACAAGAAGGTTTTTTGAAGGATATCCTTCAATTATTATTCGTAATGGAAAGATTGATCGTGAACAATTAAGCGTAAATCATTTGGATATAAACCAATTACAACAAATGCTTAGGCAACAAAAAGATATATTTTCAATCCGAGAAGTTGAATATATGATATTGGAACCTAACGGAAACATAAGCGTTTTGAAAAAAAGTAAATACGAATCTCCTACTGTAAATGATTTAAGTTTAAAACATAAGCCTGTATACTTACCAATTTCATTAATTAGTGATGGAAAAGTAGTTAAGGATAATTTGAGGGAAGCGGGATTTGATGAAGGGTGGCTTTATAAACAAATAAAGCAAAAAGGAATTACTAAATTTGAAGACGTATTATATGCGGAATGGAAAACGGATGATGGCTTCTTTTGTCAGGAAATGCAGCGGTAGAGAATAAGTGATATATGTAATGTTTGTTTCTAAGTTATCTTTTACATATCAAAAAACGTAATCATTGTATACAATAAAACTAGATCAACAATTTGTATGGAGTGATAAAGATGGAAGCGTTTATTAGAAGTGATCAATATAATTTTATAAAATCACAAGCTTATATTTTAGCAAACGGGCATGCAACGGCAAATGATAGAGGTGTAATTCAAGCGTTAAAATCGCTTGCGATTGAAAAGATAATACATGTATTTGAGAATTTAACGGATGAACAAAAAGAGTTAATTGATACGGTATTAACAGTTCAAAATAGAGAAGATGCAGAATCATTTTTAATGAAAATAAATCCGTATGTAATTCCGTTTCAAGAAGTTACAGCACAAACATTAAAAAAGTTATTTCCTAAGGCGAAAAAGTTAAAACTTCCTGATATGGAAGAAATATCTTATTTAAGCTGGATTGATAAGGGATCAAGCAGGAAATTTATTATAGCGAAAAATGATAAAAATAAATTTGTTGGTCTGCAAGGAACGTTCCAAAGTTTAAATAAAAAAAGCATTTGTTCATTATGTCATGGGCATGAAGAAGTAGGAATGTTTTTAGTTGAAATTAAAGGCGATGTACCAGGAACTTTCGTTAAAAAGGGAAACTACATTTGCAAAGATGGTGTAGCTTGCAATCAGAATATGAAATCGCTAGATAAATTGAACGATTTTATTGACCGCTTGAAGAAATAACGAGAAAACCTCTAGTATTTAAACTGGAGGTTTTTATTTTTTGAAGAAGTAAAATAAGCTTTCTTTGTAAATGTAGATTTATAATGTAATTTGATAAAAATATCTATTATGATACAGTTGCTTATATGCAAGGAGGTAAAACATGGATTACCTTTTATCGAAAGAAAAAGTGAAGCGATGGCCCAAAGATATGATAGCGGCGGGGCGTTGTCATACTGTTGGCCTTAAATCGGATGGCACGGTAGTCGCGGTAGGTAATAATGAATTTGGCCAATGCGATGTAGGTAGCTGGCGCGACATTCGGTTGCCTGGCAAATAGTCAATTTACAATAAATGATTAGTAATATTATTCTATTTTAGGAGTAATTATGGAATAGGATATGTAGAAAATAATTAAACTTAAATCTACTGAATAAGAATCTCTTTTGAAAAGGGATTCTTATTATTTTTCATAAAATGAGGGTCTAAATGGAATTTTTGAACAAACTATATTTCAAAATTACAGTAGAAGATATAAATAAAGTATAGAGGAGATAAAGGAATGCTTAAAAGGTTTTTGCTTTCTTTACCGGATGTTTTACTTATATGTATCGTTCTTTACATAACGTACACAAATTCTTTTAGCTTTGGACAAATGTTAGTAATTTCAATTGCAATCGGAATCATTGGTGGTCTTGTTATAAGGATTGGTAAGGATGTATTTATGTATATAAGGTGGACAATGAAACAGAGGAAATCTTGAATACGTTGTATTGCTATTAGGAGGAGATGAAATGACTAAGAAAAAGAGTAGAGTGAAAAATGAAGTAGCGCTTTGGGCATTAACAGCGGTTGTTCTCATCATTGTATGGTACTTTTATCAAAAATAAAAACGCATCGTATTAAAAAAGCACGATGCGTTTTTATTATTTTTTTTGCCAATTTTCTTTAATAAAGTCTTCACGACCAGATTCCTTTTGCTCAGTAGCATATTTCTCTGGATTCTTTTTATAGAAATGTTGGTGGTATTCCTCTGCTGCGTAAAAAGGTGCAGCAGGACGAATTTCAGTCACGATTGGATCTTTAAACATACCGCTTTCTGTAAGAGCTTGTTTTGATTTTTCAGCAAGCCCTTTTTGTGTTTCGTTATGATAAAAAATAGCGGTACGATAAGATGGACCACGGTCAAAAAATTGTCCGCCATCATCAGTTGGATCGATTTGTGGCCAATATAAGTCTAGTAATTTCTGATAAGGAAAAATAGAAGGATCGAATGTAATTTGAACAACTTCTAAATGTCCAGATCTTCCAGCTTTTACTTGTTCATATGTTGGGTTTTCTACATGACCTCCTGCATAGCCAGAAAGTACTTTATGAATACCAGGAAGTTCATCAAATGGTTTTACCATGCACCAAAAGCAACCGCCTGCGAAGGTTGCGAGTTCGTATGTTTTTTCGGACATTGCTGTAATCCTCCTAAATGTATATGTTTTATATAGTATTATATAAATTGTTTTATTGCGCAATAAAAAAGATTTGAAAATATATGTTTTTTATAAACAAGATCCTCCGCTCACATCAATTAATTGTCCAGTTACCCAGCGGCTGTCTGGAGAAGCAAGGAATGCAGCAGTATCGGCAATGTCTTCTACTTCACCTAAGCGATTGAAAGCGGAAATAGTAGTAGCGTACTGCTTCATCATCGGGTCGCTCAAGAGTTCTGCATTCATATCTGTTTTAATAAATCCTGGAAGTATTGCATTCACCGTTATTCCTCGTGCTCCAAGCTGTTTTGCTAGCGTAAAAGTCATTGTATTAATAGCGCCTTTCGTCATACTATATGCAACAAAATCAGGTAAAGAAATGCGGGTGGCAGCGGATGAAATATTAATAATTCGGCTATTGTCACGTAAACGTGGCAGTGCTTGTTGAATGATAAAGAATGGTGCTTTTGCATTTACTGAAAACATTCTATCAAAAAATTGTTCAGTCGTTTCTTCAATAAAAGCACCAGGACCAATGCCAGCATTGTTTATTAAAATATCAAATTGTGTTTCACCAGTGCGCTTTTGTAATTCAGTATCTAAAGCGTTATAAAGGTTTTCTACACCGTGTAAGGATTCTAAATTTGCGCCGATAGAAAAAGCTTGGCCACCATCTGATCGAATTTCATGAACAGTTTCTTCAGCGTCATCTTTTCGATTACCGTAATGAACAGCAACCAATGCACCGTCATTTGCTAAACGTTTAGCGATCGCTCGTCCAATTCCTCGGCTTGCTCCTGTAACTAACGCTACTTTCCCTTTTAACATAGTTTCCTCATCTCCTCATAAACTTTATAAGTTTTTCTTTATGTAGTAATGCAAACATACTTAAGTAATATATGAGTGTATGTAAGTAATGCATTCCAATTTTGATTTGAGAAAAAATAAATAGAATGAATTTTGATTTTTTTGAGAAAACATGTTGACAACGAAAAGAACAACGTCCTATAATACGTGTAACAAATAAAAGTTAATTAAGAATTTTCTAACTTTATATGTTGTATATGCAAAGAAGAGGAAAGTAGATGATTATGATCGTTTCAGAGAGCTACTCCAAGGCTGTGAGGGTAGTAACAATCGAATCATTGAAGATCACCTCGGAGCATCGCTTGCGAAAGGGAAACTGAGTAGAGGGCGGCGGCATCGTCTCCGGTAAAAGGACGGAGGTCTGATTGGACCTACAAAGCTTATATTTCGTGAGAAGTATAAGGAAGCTGAGTGGTAACGCGAAACTCTCGCCTCAGCAATCAAAGCTACTAAATTGTAGTAGTTGATTGCTGAGGCGAGAGTTTTTATTTTTAAAAATAGAAGAAGAGAATGCGTAGAAGAGGAGAGTAAATGATAAAGATTGTTTCAGAGAGCTGCCCCGAGGCTGTGAGGGTGGTAACAATTCACTCATTGAAAATCACCTTGGAGCACTACTTTTGAAAACTAGTAAAAAGTAGCGGGGTTGTTCCCGATAGAAAAACAAAAGTCTAATTGGACTTGCAGAGCTTATATTTCGTGAGAAGTATAAGGAAGCTGAGTGGTACCACGATTCCCTCGTCTCAGCAATGGATTGCTACAAGTATGTAAGTAATCGATTGTTGAGACGAGTATATTTTTAAGGTTTATATACTGAATATTCTGTTAAAATTACTCATCTCAGCAATCGATGTAGAAATAGATTGCAAAAATAGAGAAAAAAGAGGAGCGATGTGAGATGGGAAACCAGTACATTTACATGAATGGGGAATTTGTAGAAAAAGAAAAGGCAGTTGTTTCAGTGTATGATCACGGTTTTTTATACGGAGACGGTGTATTTGAAGGGATTCGTAGTTACGGAGGAAATGTATTTTGTTTAAAAGAACATGTGAAACGATTGTATGAATCAGCGAAATCTATTTTACTAACAATTCCAATGACGGTAGAAGAAATGGAAGAAGCAGTTTTACATACACTCCAAAAAAATGAATACGCTGATGCTTATATTCGCTTAATTGTCTCAAGAGGAAAAGGTGACTTAGGACTCGATCCGAGAAGTTGTGTGAAGCCGAGCGTAATTATCATTGCAGAACAATTAAAGTTATTCCCACAAGAATTTTATGATAATGGGCTAAGCGTTGTATCTGTTGCATCAAGACGTAATACGCCAGACGCGTTAGATCCACGTATTAAGTCAATGAATTATTTAAATAACGTACTTGTAAAAATTGAGGCGGCACAAGCAGGAGTGTTAGAGGCTCTTATGTTAAATCAACAAGGATATGTTTGTGAAGGTTCTGGCGATAATGTTTTCGTTGTGAAAGATGGAAAAGTATTAACCCCGCCATCCTATTTAGGGGCATTAGAAGGTATTACGAGAAATAGTGTTATCGAGCTATGTGAACGACTGAGTATTCCGTGTGAGGAAAGACCATTCACTCGCCATGACGTATATGTAGCGGATGAAGTATTTTTAACAGGAACAGCAGCGGAGTTAATTCCAGTTGTAAAAGTTGATTCGAGAGAAATTGGAGATGGGAAACCAGGAAGTGTAACGAAACAATTGACCGAAGAATTTAAAAAATTAACGAGAGAAAGAGGAGTACGTGTTCCCGGGCTGACGGAAAGCTTAGCATAAATAAGGAGAGGAGTTAATTGAAATGAAGCAGCAGTATACAGCGTATGAGAAGTTACAGTGTGAAGAAATGACAGGCGCTGGGCACGTGATTCAAGGTTTGAAGAAATTGGGTGTAACGACCGTTTTCGGCTATCCAGGCGGAGCGATTTTACCAGTATACGATGCGTTATACGAAAGTGGTTTGAAACATGTTTTAACTCGTCATGAACAAGCTGCCATTCATGCGGCTGAAGGATATGCGAGAGCTTCTGGGAAGATCGGGGTAGTCTTTGCTACCTCTGGCCCAGGGGCGACAAATTTAGTTACGGGCTTAGCAGACGCTTATATGGATTCGATTCCTTTAGTTGTCATTACCGGCCAAGTTGCAACGCCTTTAATTGGTAAAGATGGATTTCAAGAAGCGGATGTTGTCGGAATTACAGTACCTGTTACGAAGCATAATTACCAAGTTCGTGATGTAAATCATGTATCACGAATTGTGCAAGAAGCTTTTTACATCGCCAAAAGCGGACGACCGGGACCAGTATTAATCGATATTCCAAAAGATGTTCAAAATGCAAAAGTCACCAGTTTCTTTAATGAAGAAGTTGATATTCCGGGGTACAAACCAGAACTTGTACCAGACAGCATGAAACTTAGAGAGGTGGCTAAAGCAATTTCAAAATCAAAGCGTCCACTTCTTTATATTGGAGGAGGTGTCATTCATTCAGGTGGATCCGATGAACTTTTCGAATTCGCAAGGGAGAACCGTATTCCAGTCGTTTCAACTTTAATGGGACTTGGTGCATATCCACCGGGAGATCCATTGTTTCTAGGGATGCTTGGTATGCATGGGACATACGCTGCTAATATGGCGGTAACAGAATGTGATTTACTACTTGCATTAGGTGTTCGCTTCGATGATCGTGTAACAGGGAAATTAGAACTTTTTTCTCCGCACTCGAAAAAAGTACATATTGATATTGATCCTTCTGAGTTTCATAAAAATGTAACTGTAGAGCATCCGATTGTTGGTGATGTGAAAAAAGCGTTACACATGTTGTTACATATGTCTATTTATACACAAACAGATGAATGGCTTCAGAAAGTAAAGGCATGGAAAGAAGAATATCCACTTTCTTATAAGCAAAAAGAATCTGAGTTAAAACCACAGCATGTGATCAACTTAGTAAGTGAATTAACGAATGGTGAAGCGATTGTCACAACAGAAGTAGGACAGCATCAAATGTGGGCTGCTCACTTCTATAAAGCAAGAAAACCTCGGACGTTCCTTACCTCTGGAGGATTAGGAACAATGGGGTTTGGGTTCCCAGCGGCAATTGGTGCTCAGCTTGCAAAAGAAGAAGAACTCGTCGTTTGTATTGCAGGTGATGCTTCTTTTCAAATGAACATTCAAGAACTACAAACAATTGCTGAAAATAACATCCCTGTAAAAGTATTTATTATAAATAACAGATTTTTAGGGATGGTAAGGCAATGGCAAGAAATGTTTTATGAAAATCGTTTATCAGAGTCAAAAATTGGCGCACCAGATTTTGTGAAAGTGGCAGAAGCTTATGGAGTGAAGGGATTAAGGGCGACAAATTCAACAGAGGCGAAACAAGTGGTGTTAGAAGCATTTGCTCACGAAGGTCCTGTCGTAGTTGATTTTTGTGTAGAAGAAGGTGAAAACGTATTTCCGATGGTTCCGCCAAACAAAGGGAATAACGAAATGATTATGAAGAGGTGGGAAGAATGAGTCATACTTTTTCACTCGTTATTCATAACGAGCCAAGTGTCTTATTACGTATAAGTGGAATTTTTGCTCGGCGTGGCTATTATATTTCTTCTTTACATTTAAACGAAAGAGATACGAGTGGCGTTTCTGAAATGAAACTCACAGCAGTTTGTACTGAAAATGAAGCGACATTACTTGTTAGTCAGTTGAAAAAATTAATTGATGTACTGCAAGTAAATAAATTATAAGGGGTGTATGGAGTATGAAAACGTATTATGAGAAAGATGCAAATGTAGAGTTATTACAAGGGAAAACAGTTGCGGTAATTGGTTATGGATCTCAAGGGCATGCGCAGGCACAAAATTTACGTGATTCAGGTGTGGAAGTTGTAGTTGGTGTTAGACCTGGTAAATCGTATGAAGTAGCAAAAGCAGATGGATTTGAAGTAATGTCTGTTTCAGAAGCGGTTCGAACCGCACAAGTTGTACAAATGTTATTGCCAGATGAACAGCAAGCACATGTATATAAATCAGAAGTAGAAGAGAATCTCCGTGAAGGACAAATGTTACTTTTCTCACATGGATTTAACATTCACTTCGGCCAAATTAATCCGCCAAGTTACGTAGATGTAGCAATGGTTGCGCCAAAAAGTCCAGGTCATCTCGTTCGCCGTGTATATCAAGAAGGAAATGGTGTTCCGGCATTAGTCGCAGTGCATCAAGATGCGACGGGAACAGCGCTACATGTAGCATTAGCGTATGCAAAAGGTGTAGGTTGTACACGTGCGGGTGTAATTGAAACGACATTCCAAGAAGAAACCGAAACGGATTTATTCGGTGAGCAAGCTGTACTTTGCGGCGGGGTAACTGCACTTGTGAAGGCCGGGTTCGAAACGTTAACGGAAGGTGGATATCGTCCTGAAATTGCATACTTTGAATGTTTGCATGAATTAAAGCTAATTGTTGACTTAATGTACGAAGGTGGATTAACGAATATGCGCCATTCTATTTCAGATACGGCAGAATTTGGAGATTATGTAACAGGATCGAGAATTGTTACAGATGAAACGAAGAAGGAAATGAAGCGTGTTCTGACAGAAATTCAGCAAGGTGAATTTGCGAAGAAATGGATTTTAGAAAATCAAGCAGGGCGTCCGACGTATAACGCAATGAAAAAAGCAGAACAAAATCATCAATTAGAAAAAGTGGGAGCAGAGCTTCGTGAAATGATGAGTTGGATTCATGCACCGAAAGAATTAGTAAAGAAATAGAGTAAGAGAGTATAAATGAAAAATATGTAAGAGGGGATTTGACAAGATGAGAAGTGACATGATTAAAAAAGGTTTTGATAAAGCGCCGCACCGTAGTTTATTAAAAGCAACTGGTTTGAAAGATGAAGATTTTGATAAACCTTTCATAGCGATTTGTAATTCTTTTATTGAAATTATTCCAGGGCATAAACACTTGAACGAGTTTGGGAAACTTGTAAAAGAGGCAGTTCGTGCGGCAGGTATGGTACCATTCGAATTCAATACAATTGGAGTTGACGATGGTATTGCGATGGGACATATCGGTATGCGTTATTCTCTTCCGAGTCGTGAAATAATTGCAGATTCAGTAGAAACGGTTGTAAATGCACACTGGTTTGACGGCATGATTTGTATCCCAAACTGTGACAAAATTACACCAGGTATGATGATGGCTGCACTACGTATTAATATTCCGACTGTGTTTGTTTCAGGCGGCCCAATGGCAGCAGGAAAAACATCTAAAGGAGAAGTTGTTGATCTGAGTTCCGTTTTTGAAGGAGTAGGAGCTTATCAATCTGGGAAAATTTCAGAAGAAGAATTAAAAGATATTGAAGATCATGGCTGTCCATCTTGTGGCTCTTGTTCGGGTATGTTTACCGCGAACTCTATGAATTGTTTATGTGAAGTGTTAGGTTTAGCTCTTCCTGGTAACGGGAGTATTTTAGCAATTGATCCAAGACGTGAAGAGTTAATTAAACAAGCAGCAGAGAAATTGAAAATTTTAATTGAAAGAGATATTAAACCAAGAGACATTGTAACGGAAGAAGCAATTGATGATGCGTTTGCGCTTGATATGGCGATGGGCGGTTCAACAAATACAGTGTTGCATACATTGGCGCTCGCGCAAGAGGCTGGATTAGATTACGATATGAACCGTATTGATGCCGTTTCAAGACGTGTACCACATTTATGTAAAGTAAGCCCTGCTTCCAATTGGCATATGGAAGATATTGATCGTGCGGGCGGGATTAGTGCAATTTTGAAAGAGATGAGCCGGAAAGAAGGAGTACTTCATCTTGATCGAATAACTGCTACTGGGCAAACATTAAGAGAAAATATTGCTGAGGCAGAGATTAAAGATAAGGAAGTTATTCACTCTCTTGAAAACCCTCATAGTGAGGAAGGAGGATTGCGTATATTAAAAGGCAACCTTGCGAAAGATGGAGCGGTTATTAAAAGCGGTGCAACAGAGGTAAAGCGTTTTGAAGGACCTTGCGTTATTTTTAATTCACAAGATGAGGCACTTGCTGGCATTATGCTTGGGAAAGTGAAAAAAGGAGATGTAGTTGTCATTCGTTATGAAGGACCAAGAGGTGGCCCTGGTATGCCAGAAATGTTAGCACCAACATCAGCAATTGCTGGAATGGGATTAGGTGCTGAGGTTGCATTATTAACGGATGGACGTTTCTCTGGAGCTTCACGTGGAATTTCAGTAGGACATATTTCACCAGAAGCAGCAGCTGGTGGAACGATCGCACTTCTTGAACAAGGGGATATTGTATGTATTGATGTTGAAGAACGCTTGCTAGAAGTAAGAGTGAGTAATGAAGAATTAGATAAGCGTAAAAAAGAATGGAAACGACCAGAACCGAAAGTGAAAACTGGCTGGCTTGGACGTTATGCACAAATGGTAACATCGGCGAATACAGGGGCTGTTCTGAAAATCCCACATTTTGATTGAGCCAATTTAAAAGAGATAAGGATGATATATAATGGTGCAAAAGGTAAAGGAGAGAGTGAAAATTGAAGATATCTTAATGGCTCATAATTGCATGAAAGATATCGTTATTAAAACACCGTTACAACGTGATACAGTTTTATCTGAGAAATATGATTGTGACGTTTATGTAAAACGAGAAGATTTACAATTAATTCGCTCTTTCAAAATTCGTGGTGCATACAATTTGATTCAAAGTTTACCGAAAGAAAAGTTACAAAACGGTGTTGTTTGTGCAAGTGCTGGTAATCATGCGCAAGGAGTTGCTTATACATGTAATTTATTGAAGATTCCGTCGAAAATATTTATGCCCACAACAACACCGAAACAAAAAGTATCACAAGTACAATTTTTCGGTGGTGATTTCGCAGAGATTGTATTAGTTGGTGATACATTCGATAGCTCTTTCCAAGAAGCACAGTGTTATTGTGAAGAAAATAGAATGACATTTGTTCATCCGTTTGATGATCCGTATGTAGTTGCTGGTCAAGGGACAGTGGCAGTTGAAATTATGCATGATATGGAGAAACCGGTTGATTATATCTTTACGGCAATCGGCGGTGGTGGATTAGCATCAGGTGTTGGTACATATGTAAAAGGTGTTAGTCCTACTACAAAGGTTATTGGTGTAGAACCGATGGGAGCTGCCTCTATGAAAGAGGCTTTTCTTCAAAATGATAATGTCGCATTAGAGAAAATAGATAGTTTTGTTGATGGGGCAGCGGTTAAAAAGGTAGGAAAGTTAACTTTTGAAACTTGTAAAGATGTAATTGATGACATCGTTTTAGTACCAGAGGGGAAAGTTTGTACGACGATTTTAGAACTGTATAAGAAAAATGCGATTGTAGCTGAACCAGCTGGTGCACTCTCTATTGCAGCACTTGATTTATACAGGGATGAAATAAAAGGTAAAACAGTTGTATGTACGCTAAGTGGTGGAAATAATGACATTGATAGAATGCAAGAAATGAAAGAACGATCTCTCATTTACGAAGGGTTAAAGCATTATTTCATCATTGAATTCCCACAGCGTTCAGGCGCGTTAAGAGAATTTCTTGATAAAGGATTGGGGCCAGAAGATGATATTACTCGTTTTGAGTATATTAAGAAACATAATAAGGAAAATGGTCCAGCATTAGTCGGAGTAGAGTTAAAACATAAAGAAGATTATGAGCAATTAATTACTCGCTTTAAAGAAAATAATATTCAATTTATGGAGCTTAATAAAAACCCTGTTTTGTTTGATTTGCTTATTTAATAGAAGGGAAGAATAAGCATCTAAATAAAAAAGATAGATACAAGCGAAGAAATATAGTGCTTGTTCTATCTTTTTTATAGTTAAACTAGATACTCATTAAATTCAAGAAGAATAAAGCTAGTTAACCAAAAAAAATATCGCAATGCGAATAATTACATACATAGTAAATTCAAAGGTAGTAAGTTTTCGTTCGCGTTTTATTTTTTTTAGAAATCTAACAGAAAAAACTGAACATAAAAGTAGAACGGCTATAGACATTTTATAAATATTTTCTAACAAACTTACATTTTCTAATAAGTTTTTCAGCATGTTTATCACCTATTCTGTAAAGTAGATTACAGAGAAATAGATCTTGAGCTGTCTAGTTTCGTTTATTTTTTATTTTCCCTGTATCATCAATTTCTACATCAGTTGAAATTGTTTGTAAATATTGAAGAGCTTTTTTCTTTTCTTCCTCATTTACAGGGGAAACTTGGTTGTTGCGAATGATATAAGGATTGAATGACATTTGGACATCCTTTCCTTTAAAAGTTAAAGTTAATACGCCAGTTTCGGCGCTTTTTCCATTCACATAACTTGGGAATAAAAAGTTACCTAATGAGTAAGCGATAGGAACTTTATTATAATACTCAAACCCTTGTAACCAATGTGGATGGCTTCCGACAATCGCGTTAGCTCCTGCTTCAACCATTTTAGGTACATATTGCTTTTGGTATTCTACCGGACGGTTTGATTTTTCAACGCCCCAATGCATATAGACGATTAAATAGTCTGCATCTTGTTTTTGTTCTTTAATTGTTTTTGTTACAAGATTTAAATCATAGCCATTCGCAACGCCAGGTTTATTCTCACCAGCTACCCAATTAGAATCAGGCATAAATCGAACGAAGGAAAGAAATTTAAACTTTTTCCCTTTTACGGTCATTTCTCGTGCTGTATATGCATCTTTTGCATTTTTTCCGGCTCCAATGTAAGGGAACTTTAATTTTTCTACGTGAGAAATCGTATCTAATAATCCATCTTGCCCATAATCAAGTGTGTGGTTATTCCCAATATTTACGATGTCATATCCAGTGTTTTTAATAGCTTGTAGTGTAGATGGATCACTTTTAATCCAAAACAGTTGCCCAGGTGCTTTCTTTTCTTTCGTTGTAAATGCCGATTCTAAATTCACAAAAGAAATATCAGCTTTTTTTATTTCTTCTTTTACATGTTGGAATGGGTAATCAGCTCCATTCTTTTCGATTATAGGACGTAATTGCCAATCAAACATTGTATCACCAGAGAAGGTGAGTGTGATTTCTTGATCTTCTATTTTCTTTTCGCTTTTTGAAGCGGTTTTACTAGATTTGTTTTGTAAATCGTGTTTGTCTTTTGCTTTTGAAATAAAAGAGTAATTGATTAATAAAACAATCGGTGTAATGAAAAAGGCTATTAACAAAAATCGTTTTAGTAAAGTTTTCATATATACCTTCCCTTTTAATATTATCCCGCAATTAAATTAACACTGAATCTATTAAAGGTAATTAAAGTTACAAAAAAACAGCGGGTTATGTAGTGGAAAACATTTGTTAATATTCTCAATATTAAGTTAACATATAGATAACCTGTAAATCAATGTATAAACCAAAATATAGAAATAAAGAATTCGAAGGGTGAAGAATGAGAAATGGTTATATTAGGAGCAGTTGTAAATGGAATTTGTATTATATTTGGTACTTTACTTGGTAAATTATTTAGTAGGATTCCAGAAAGTATGAAAGGGACGATAATGCACGCAATCGGTTTAGCGGTTACTGTGCTTGGGCTTCAAATGGCATTAAAAAGTGAAAACTTTCTTGTTGTCATACTGAGTTTAGTGATTGGTACGGTAATTGGAGAATGGTTACAATTAGAAGAAAAGTTAAAAAATTTAGGGGATTGGCTAGAAAATAAAGTTGGATCGAAGGGGAAAGGAAGCATATCAGAAGGTTTTGTAACAGCTACTTTAATTTTTGCAATTGGTGCGATGGGGATACTTGGTGCACTTGACAGTGGGATTCGCGGAAATCATAATATTTTATTTACCAAGGCAATTATCGATGGATTTATTTCTATTATATTAACGACAACTCTAGGAATTGGCGTAGTATTTTCGGCGATTCCAGTTGTTTTATATGAAGGTGGTATTGCAGTTTTTGCAACACAAATTAATAGTTTTGTCCCGGAAGAATTAATGAACCAATTTATAGTGGAGATGACGGCTGCAGGCGGCATTATGATATCTGCTATCGGATTAAACTTACTCGGATTTATTAAAATTAAAGTGGCAAATTTACTTCCAGGTATATTAGTAGTGGGTGTAATTGTTTCAATTATTTATGGTTACGGTTTAATAGTAAAGTAGTAGGGGGATGGAAACACATATGGAGGAATTTCAATTTACAAAACGTGTGCATAAAATATTGGAGATTGCAGCAGAAGAGAGTGAGTATAACATAATTCACCCGGTCCATCTGTTTATAGGTATGTGTAAAGAAGGTACAGGAGTTTGCGCTGAGTTATATATGTATTTGTTTCATAAAGTCGGTCCAGATTTTTCAGAAAAACTTTCGTTACGAAAACGATTCGATTTACATAATCAAGAGTATAAAAAAATAGGGCAATATAAACTATCTTATAAGGCGATAGAAATTTTACAAATAGCGAAGAAACGTATGGAACGCTTTCAGCAAGTAGTAATCAATGAAGGACATATTATGTATGCGTTATTTCGTGTAGATACAGATATTGGCGAATTTATACATACACAAATGCAAGAAGATATATTACGTATTACAGCTGCACCGAGAGACTTAGCGGTTGATTTAAATAGTTTTAAACCTACTTATAACACATTATTTTGTCATGTAAGAAGAGCTAGTCCTTCTGATTTTGATAAGTTATCACGATTTGTGGCGGCTGAATTTTGTGAACGGTGGTTACAGTCGGTTGATTACGGATTTCGGACATATAATGAAAAGTTACCTATCTATATTGCACAGCAGGAGGAAGTAATAGTTGGTTTCGCCTGTTACGATGTAGTGAGAGGAAAGAAAGGATTGTTTGGTCCAATGGGCATAGCGAAACAAAATCGTGTGAAAGGTGTAGGAAAAGAATTATTGTATCATTGTTTATATAATATGAAGCAAGATGGATATGAATATGCGATTATTGGACAAGCAGGTCCCATTGAGTTTTACGAGAGAAATTGTAATGCTCGTTTAATACCGATAGATAATAAGTAACCAACTTCATATAGAGGAGTTGGTTTTATTATGAAAATGATGTAGAGATGTAGTGGTTTTTACTAGAAAATAGCGGGTTTTGTAGTAAATCTTGCATAAAAAGCAAATTACTAAACTTTTTACAAGAAAGGGTGTAGAATGGGTATCTAAAGAAAGAAGGTGTGAAAATGGCCAGCTGGAAACGAAATTTAATGATTTGTTGGCTAGGTTGTTTTACCACTGCAGCCGGTATGAGTTTAGTAATTCCTTTCTTATCTTTTTATATTGAGGAATTAGGAGTAACTGGCACTTCAAGTATTGCACAGTGGTCGGGACTTGCATTTGGTGTAACATTTTTAATGGGTGCGATCGTATCGCCAATATGGGGAAAGCTTGGTGATATACATGGACGGAAACTGATGCTTATTCGTGCTAGCCTCGGTATGGCGATTATTATGACGCTTATGGGGTTTGTAACGGATGTATATCAATTAGTCGCACTAAGATTTTTAATGGGAGCAGTATCTGGTTTCCTTTCAACCGCAATGACATTTATTGCAGCAGAAACTCCGAAAGAACATTCAGGTTGGGCAATTTCTACAATTTCAACTGGTGGCGTGAGCGGTTCTTTACTTGGTCCATTACTTGGTGGATATTTGTCTGAGTTAATTGGAATGCGTCATGTCTTTCTTGTTACAGGAGCTTTTTTATTCCTTTCCTTTCTCATCGTTTTTTTCTTCTTGCATGAAGAAAATCACTCTGCTCAAGCAAAAAAAACACAGCCGAAAAAAGTATGGACGATGGTCCCAGCGAAGCATTTAATTATTAGTTTATTTGTAACAACATTTATTATTCAACTTGCTAATATGTCAGTTCAACCAATTGTTACATTGTACGTGAAAAATTTAGTAGGTCCTCATACTGCACATATTGAAACAATTGCGGGAGCAGTTATGTCAGCAACAGGATTAGCCGTTATTTTGGCAGCACCAAGACTAGGAAGATTATCAGATCATATCGGTCCTCAAAAAACGTTAGTTGTAGCGTTATTTGCTGCAGGAATTATTTTTATCCCGCAAGCATTTGTAACCTCAGCTTGGCAACTATTAATTCTTCGATTTTTATTAGGTATCGCACAAGCAGGATTATTACCTTCCGTACAAACTCTACTAAAACAACATACACCAACCCATGTTACGGGACGGATATTTGGATATAATCAATCATTTCAGTTTTTAGGAAATATGATTGGTCCAGTGCTCGGGGGGCAAATTGCAGCACATGCAGGCTTCCAATATGTTTTCCTCTCTACATCATCACTATTATTTATTGCGTGTATCTGGGTTTATTTTCATAATAAGAACGAAGAGGTATCAGAGAAACAACATTTGGAAGTTAGTTAACTTAGTGAATAAAAAAAGGGTGAAGCAATGATTGCTTCATCCTTTTCTTTAAAATTTAAGACATAGATAGCTTAATGTACCAAGCTCATAACTACGGTGAATGACTTCACCGCTATTTTCACCACTTCCCATAGCGATAAATAAAGGAACAAAATGTTCTGCTCTTGGTACTGCTAATTGTGCATGAGGAGCATTTTTCTCCCAATTAAACAATGCATCTTTATCGTTATGCTGCATATGTTTAATAATCCAATCATCAAATTCAATTGCCCATTTTTCAGGTGTAGTTTGATTCCACTTCAAAGCTCGTAAGTTATGGACGGTAACACCACTCCCGATTACTAAAATATCTTCTTGTCCGAGTCCTTTAAGTGCTTCTCCAATTTCAAATTGTTCTTTTGCAGAAAGGAATGGATTGACTGATATTTGCACGACAGGAATATTTGCTTCTGGATACATGCGGTGCAGGAGTGTCCATGAACCATGATCTAAACCTCTCGTCATATTATGATGGACTGAAATACCTTTGTTCTTAAATTTTGTTTCTAACATAGATGCAATGCTAGAAGAGCCTTTCGCACGATATTTGATTTCGTATAACTCAGGGGGAAAACCTCCAAAATCATAAATTGTTTCATACTCGTTATCTGATGAGGAAATCGTTAATACTTCACTTTCCCAGTGAGCAGTGAAAATAACAATTGCTTTCGGTTTATATGTTTCTCCAAGTGTTTTTAAAAATCGTGTATAGTCTGTATCTTGAATAGCGAGCATAGGCGAACCATGTGCTAAAAATAATGATGGCATCATAATAGTAGAAACCTCCTAAAAATTATATAGTTACTTTATGTAAGTGACTATATAATTTTATTTTCGGTTCGTCAACATAATAGTTATTGAGCTAATTGGAAAAGTGAGTCATTTGTCATAATGAAGGCAATTGCATATAATACATAGTAAGAAAAATGAATCGATATTCATTTTTAAAGATACATAATAGAGTTGGGAGCTGACGAAATGAACGTACAGGAAAGTTTCGTTACGGCATTGGATGGATCAGAAATTTATTTACGCAAGTGGTTGCCAGAAGGTAAACCGAAAGGGATTATTCAAATTGCACATGGTATGACAGAACATGCAGGTGTTTATACAGACTTTATTGCTGCGTTATTAGAAGCAGGGTATGGTGTTTATGCACATGATCATAAAGGTCATGGGAAAACAGTGAAAAGAGAAGAAGATTATGGTCATTTTAAACCAAATGTAGGTTGGAATGAGGCTGTGTCTGATGTTATTTTTGTATCAGAAACGGTAAGAAAAGAGCAGACATGCCCGTTATTTTTACTTGGCCATAGTATGGGTTCTTTTTTATCAAGACGTGCTGTGCAACTTAGAGGCGAATTATATGATGGATTTCTGATTTCAGGAACAGGTGGAAATCCAGGGCTTTTAGGAGCTATTGGTCATAAAGTAGCAACAATCGAAATGAAATTGCGTGGTGCAAAAACGAAAAGTCCAATGCTAAACTTTTTATCTTTCGGAAACTTCAATTCGAACTTTAAGCCAAATCGTACAAAATTTGATTGGTTATCTTCAGATAATAATCAAGTTGATAAATATATTGCGGATCCGTTATGTGGTTTCATTTGTACGACGAGTTTTTACCGAGAATTATTTTCTGGTGTATTAGAAGTAAATAAACTAGAAGAATACAAGAAGACGCCAAAGAATCTTCCAATACATATATTCTCTGGTGATCGTGATCCTGTTGGCGATATGGGGAAAGGTGTAAAAGAAGTATATGAAAACTATAAAAAATGTGGTGTGAAAGACGTGACACTACGTTTATATGAAAATGGTAGACATGAAATGTTTCATGAAGTAAATAAGGATGAAGTATTTAAAGATTTAATTTCTTGGTTAGATGCGCATAATAAATGAGAAAGATAATCCCAAACTGTTTGTAGTTTGGGATTATTTATTTTACAGAAATACGGGCAATAAATTCTTAAATTCACTTTACTTAATAAAAAATAAATCTTATTCTATAG
>NZ_JBEUTW010000038.1:0-12166 GCF_040492675.1 Bacillus sp. AP50 | reverse complement strand
GTACATAATAGTAAATATTTTAATAAACGCATATAAGAAAATAAATAATGAAGTGAAACTTCTATCAGTGGATCATTACGTTAGAAAAGAAAGGGTGTGGAATATGCCAGATTTAGTGAGTGATGTAAGCCATTATATGAATTATTTAGTGACGAAACGAAATACTGTTTCTAGTAATATTGCAAATGCAAATACACCTGGCTATAAAGCACAGGATGTAACATTTGCTGAGCAGATGAATAAAAGTAGTGCATTATATAAAAATAATGCGGCTGATTTAAAGAGCAATCCAGATTTATATCAAACGAATGAAATGCACTTACCGACAGTAAATACGAAAAATACATATGCAAAGATTCAAACAAAATCAATGCAAACGAATAAAGATGGAAATAGTGTGGATGTAACGACAGAAATGCTAGATTTAATGAAAGCAAATCAGTTATACGGTATTTCAATTAACGCAATTAATACACAATATGCAATTAACCAAGCGGCACGCGGACGTTAAAAGTAGAAGGAGAGACAACGGATGTTTCAGGCAATTAATGCAAGTGGCTCAGGACTAACGACAGCGAGAAAGTGGATGGAAGTTACTTCTAACAATATTGTAAATGCAAATACGACGGCGGCTCCGGGGGCAGATCTATATGAGCGTCGTAGTGTGGTGTTAGAATCAAACAATAGTTTTGCAAGTATGTTAGATGGGGCTCCTACTAATGGAGTAAAAATAAAAAGTATTGAAGCAGACAAAACGGAAAATTTAGTGTATGATCCGACGCATCCGCACGCAAATGAAGAAGGATATGTACGTTATCCCAATATTGATGTAACTGCTGAAATGACGAATGTAATGGTTGCTCAAAAAATGTATGAAGCGAATACGAGTGTATTAAATGCGAATAAAAAAATGCTTGATAAAGATTTAGAAATTGGCCGAGGATAAGGGGGAAGATAGTAATATGAAAATTCAACCAATGTTACATACACAACCATTTGGAGCAATTCAGTCAATTGGTGCACCGAAAACTTCTCAAACATCTGTAGTTGAGGGGAAAAAGTTTATTGATTTATTGGAAGATATGAATCAAACACAAAACAATGCACAAACAGCAGTATATGATTTACTAACTAAAGGGGTAGGAGAAACACATGACGTTTTAATTCAGCAAAAGAAAGCTGAGTCTCAAATGAAAACGGCTGCTCTCGTACGTGATAATCTTATTGAAAATTATAAGTCACTAATTAATATGCAAATTTAGGAAAGTGGACGGGTGTGTTTAAATGGAAAAGATGAAAAATGTTATCCAATCGTTAAAAACGTGGCATAAGTTAGTAATCGGTGCTGCGCTTTTAGCGATTGTAACAGGAGCACTTTTATACTTCACCTTGCCAGATAAATATGTTGTTGTATATCAAAATTTAAATGATGCAGATAAACAAGAGATTACAGCAGAATTATCGAAGTTAGGTGTCGATTACCAATTAGCGGCCGATGGTTCAATTCGTGTGCAAAAGAATGATGCTCCATGGGTTCGAAAAGAAATGAATGGGATGGGCTTACCGTTTAATTCGAAAAGCGGTGAAGAAATTTTATTAGAAAGCTCTCTCGGTTCAAGTGAACAAGATAAAAAAATGAAGCAAATTGTCGGTACGAAGAAGCAATTGGAGCAAGATATTGTAAGAAATTTTGCGACAGTTGAAACGGCAAATGTTCAAATTACATTGCCTGAAAAAGAGACAATTTTTGATGAAGAAAAAGCAAAAGGAACAGCGGCGATTACCGTTGGAGTGAAGCGTGGACAATTGTTAACAGCTGATCAAGTTGCAGGTATACAGCAAATGATTAGTGCAGCGGTTCCTGGTGTGAAAGCAGAAGAAGTAAGTGTTATTGATAGTAAAAAAGGTGTTATCTCAAAAGGAGCAGATGAAGCACATTCTAGTAGTTCCTCTTCTTATGAGAAAGAAGTAGAGATGCAGCACCAACTTGAAGGTAAATTAAAGCAAGACATTGATGCAACGTTAATGACGATGTTTAAACCGAATGAATATAAAGTGAATACGAAAGTATCTGTAAACTACGATGAAGTTACACGTCAGTCAGAGAAGTATGGTGATAAAGGTGTACTTCGTAGTAAACAAGAGCAAGAGGAAAGCTCTACTGCGCAAGAAGGGGCAGATACGAAGCAAGGTGCTGGTATTACAGCTAACGGTGAAGTGCCAAATTACGGTACGAACAATAATCAAAATGGTAAAGTTGTCTACGATAATAAAAATGGCAACAAAATTGAAAATTATGAAATAGATAAAACAGTTGAAACAATTAAGAAACACCCAGAATTAACGAAAACGAATGTTGTTGTATGGGTAGATAATGATACGTTAGTAAAACGTAGAATTGATATGACAACTTTTAAAGAAGCAATCGGAACAGCGGCAGGACTTCAAGCTGATCCGAACGGTAACTTTATAAATGGTCAAGTTAACGTTGTAACTGTTCAGTTCGATCAGCCGAAAGCCGAAAAAGAGAAAGAGCCAGAAAAAAGTGGTATGAACTGGTGGTTATTCGGTGGAATTACAGCTGGCTTATTAGCAATCGGTGGCCTAGTATGGTTCTTATTAGCAAGACGTAAGAGAAAGAAAGAAGAAGAGGAATATGAAGAATACTTAGCAGAAGAGGAAATTGCTGCAAGTAATGAAAGTATCTTGGAAATTCCTGAAGAAAAAATAGTGCCAGAGCCAAAACCTGAACCAGAAGAACCGAAAGAACCAACGTTAGATGAACAAGTGCAGGATGCTACGAAAGAACATGTAGAAGGTACTGCAAAAGTAATTAAAAAATGGTTAAACGGACAGTAAGGGAGGAACAACGATGTTAGATGAAATCTCCTCCAAAGAAAAAGCTGCCATCCTTATTCGTACATTAGAAGAAGGGGTGGCAGCAAAAGTCATTGAATATATGACAGCTGAGGAAAAAGAAGTATTACTTCGTGAAATCGCAAAGTTTCGTGTATACAAACCAGAAACGTTAGAAAATGTACTAGGAGAGTTCTTATATGAACTAAATGTAAAAGAATTGAACTTAGTCACTCCAGATAAAGAATACATTCGTCGCATATTTAAAAACATGCCAGAAGACGAACTGGAAAAATTATTGGAAGATCTTTGGTATAACAAAGATAATCCGTTTGAGTTCTTAAATTCACTTACAGATTTAGAGCCACTTCTTACAGTGCTTAATGATGAGTCACCACAAACAATTGCAATTATCGCTTCTTATATTAAACCGCAACTTGCGTCTCAATTAATTGAGAGATTGCCAGATCATAAGCGCGTTGAAACGGTAATGGGTATAGCGAAACTAGAACAAGTTGATGGTGAATTAATTAATCAAATTGGTGAGTTGTTAAAATCGAAATTAAATAATATGGCATTTAGTGCAATTAATAAAACTGATGGCTTGAAAACAATCGTAAATATTTTAAATAATGTTTCACGAGGTGTTGAAAAAACAGTCTTTCAAAAGCTGGATGAAGTCGATTATGAGTTATCTGAGAAAATTAAAGAAAATATGTTTGTCTTTGAAGACTTACTTGGTCTTGAAGATCTTGCGCTTCGCCGTGTATTAGAAGAAATTACAGATAACGGTGTTCTTGCCAAAGCACTTAAAATTGCAAAAGAAGAAATTAAAGAGAAATTATTTACATGTATGTCTTCAAACCGTAAAGAGATGATTCTAGAAGAATTAGATGGCTTAGGACCGCTTAAGATGACGGATGCTGAAAAAGCGCAGCAAACGATCACTGGTACAGTGAAAAAGCTAGAGAAAGAAGGAAGAATTATCGTTCAAAGAGGTGAAGAGGATGTCCTTATTTAAAAACAGAATTCCGAAGAATTCTGTTTCTTTTTCTGAAGAAACGTATGAATTACAATTTCCAAAACCAGCTTCAGTTCAAATAGAAGAGGAAGAATTACAAGCTGATCATGCAGAACTTCGCGCCCAGCAAGAATCGTTACATATGGAAATGAATCAGCTAAGGCAAGAGAAGCAAATGCTAGAACGAGAGCGGCAGCAGTTATTACAAGATAAAGAACAATTTCAAATGCATATTCATGAGCAAATGGAACAGATGGAAGCAGCGCGTGTGCAATTTCAAAAAGAACAACAAGAAACAGCGTATGAATGGACAGAGTTGTTATGGGATCAATCTTTTCATCTAGCAGAAAAAATCGTGAATCAAGCGGTAGATTCACGATTGCTTGATGTGTTACCTATTTTAACTGGCATCGTGCAAACATTGCCAACTTCGTTTGAAAAATTAATCATTACAGTACATCCAGAAACGTTTGAACGTATTCAAGAAGAGAAGGAGAATACGAAAGAATATTGGTTACTACAATTAGTAGAATGGAAATATGATTTCTCCCTGCAGTTTGGTGAATTTGTTCTGGAAGAAGAGAAAGAGTTCTTTGAATTTAAATTTGCACCTATATTTGCGAAACTTCGTCAGAAATGGGAAGAAGAGAAGTTATTTGAGGAGCAAAATGTATGAGCCGCCTGTTAATGAATGAGAACGAAAAATGGAATAAGTTCATTGAAACACCGCTGTATACGAAAGTAGGCAAAGTTCATAGTGTACAAGAACAGTTTTTCGTAGCAAAAGGGCCGAAAGCGAAGATCGGAGATGTTTGCTTCGTTGGAGAACATAACGTCTTATGTGAAGTGATTGCCATTGAAAAAGAAAATAATATGCTACTTCCATTTGAACAGACAGAAAAAGTATGTTATGGAGATTCAGTGACATTAGTTTCAGAAAATGTTGTTGTACCACGTGGTAATCACTTGCTCGGAAAAGTGTTAAGTGCAAATGGTGAAGTGTTAAATGAGGAAGCTGAAAACATTCCATTACAGAAAATAAAACTAGATGCACCGCCTATACATGCATTTGAACGTGAAGAGATTACCGATGTATTTGAAACAGGAATAAAATCAATTGATTCTATGCTAACAATTGGTATCGGTCAAAAGATTGGCATTTTTGCTGGGTCAGGTGTTGGTAAATCAACTTTACTTGGAATGATAGCAAAAAATGCAAAAGCTGATATAAATGTTATTAGTTTAGTAGGAGAACGTGGCCGGGAAGTAAAAGACTTTATTCGAAAAGAGTTAGGCGAGGAAGGTATGCGAAAAAGCGTCGTTGTTGTAGCGACGTCAGATGAAAGTCATCTTATGCAACTTCGTGCAGCGAAACTTGCAACGTCTATTGCTGAATACTTCCGTGATCAAGGCAATAACGTATTACTTATGATGGACTCTGTTACTCGTTTTGCCGATGCACGAAGAAGTGTTGATATTGCTGTTAAAGAGTTACCGATTGGTGGTAAAACACTGTTAATGGAAAGTTATATGAAGAAGTTGTTAGAGCGTTCCGGAAAAACACAAAAGGGATCTATAACAGGTATTTATACGGTGCTTGTTGATGGGGACGATTTAAATGGTCCTGTACCAGATTTAGCACGTGGTATTTTAGATGGACATATCGTATTAAAGCGTGAGCTTGCAACGCTTAGTCATTATCCTGCAATTTCAGTATTAGATTCAGTAAGTAGGATTATGGAAGAAATTGTTTCGCCACATCATTGGCAACTTGCAAATGAAATGAGAAAGATTTTATCAATTTATAAAGAAAATGAATTGTATTTTAAGCTAGGAACGATTCAAGAAAATGAAGAAAATGCTTATATTTTTGAATGTAAAAATAAAGTAGAAGGCATAAATACATTTTTAAAGCAAGGTCGATCGGATAGTTTCCAATTTGATGATATCGTTGAAGCGATACAGCATATAGTATAAGGCCTCTGCATAAGAGGTCTTATTTTTTTGTTTTTTAATATTTCACAGATTTTTTTGGAAAAAAACTATATAATAGAAAAAGAGAACGTTATAATAGAAAGGGGTTATGAAAACAGGTGGATAAACAGCAGTACGACACAATAAAATTGCAAATAAATCAAGAAAAAGAACATATTTTAAAAGAAGTGTATGAATTAACAGCTGAAAAAAGAAAAATAGAACAAAAAAAAGAATATGATTTATATGTTGTGAAATCGCGTAGTAAAGTCGTACAAACTGGGCAACGTATTATGGCTGGTATGCTTTCTTCACATACGTTTTCACCTGAAAGAATAGAAGAATGGAATCGGAAAATTAAAAAAACGGAAGGTTTTATTCAAAAAAATGAAAGTCTTTTAGAGCAAGTAAAAGAAAAAGAACGTGTCATTGATGAGATGTATCAAGAAGATTGCAAAAAGCTTGCGAAAGCACAAGAAAAGCTGGAAGAAAAAATGCTTCTGGATTTGAAAATGTGTATGAATGGATGAGGTGAATGTAGTGATACAGTCTGTATTACCGGTGCAACAAAGTTTACCTCCGCAAAAAGAAAAAGGGCTAGAAGTACAATCAAAAAATGAAGATTCTTCATTCGATCGTACGATGAGAATGGAAAATAAAAAACAGCCGCAAACGGAGAAAACGAAACGAGAAGAAGCACCAAAAGAAGAGAGAAAAGATTATATTCTTTCTAAAAAATCGGTAACGGAAGAAGAACCTATTGTAAAGAAAGAAGAAAAAAAAGAGACAGAACAGTTGTTATTAGCTGTATCTGAGCAAATGGTTGCAATTGAGCAATTACATGTGCAGCCGGAATTGTTATATCAATACATACAAAAAATACAAGAGCTATATAAAGAATATGGCAATATTAAACTTAATGAATTACCTGCAGCTGAATTACAACAATTACAAGAACTTCTTTCAAATATGAATATCAAAAATGCTATATGTTTAGAAGATACAATGCAAATGGTATTAGAAAAAATGAAGATGCCAGAGCAAGCGATGCAAGCATTGAAGGCTGTAGAAACAGAAACTTGTAATATTGCAAAGGAACAAGAAGAGTTTAAAGAGGTAGATCTTCCGAAACTTGAGAGCGATGATGCAAAGGTAGAGTTGCCAGAAGTTGATGCATTAAACGATTCGAGCTCTGCAGGTGCAGAATTATTAAATAAAACGACGAGTACCGAACAAATAGGGAAATCAAATAGTGGTGCTGAGAAAGTTTCGTTACCTGACTTAGGAAAGAAAATGGAAGCGCAAGTAGAAGCGCTGCAAAAATTTGTAGTGAAACAAGAACGTGTTTTATTCCAGTTAAATCCAGAAAAACTTGGTACATTAACAGTGTTTATGAAAAAACACGGAGATCAAATTGACGTTCACGTAGAAATGGAAAAACACGATGCGAAAAAACGTGTTGAAATCATTTTTGATGAATTGAGATTAAAGTTAAAAGAAAAAGAAATCAATATTCAAATTAGCTATTCAGATAAAGATGAAAATCGTAAAGAACAGCGAGAACAAGAGCAAAGGCAAAAACAGAAATTAGCAAATACAAATCATGAAAAACAACAATCAACAGAATTTGCGGGATTATTGGAGGAATAAAGCGTGCCAACAGTTGGATTAAATACAACGAGTACAAATCATATTCCGTTACAAGCAGGAGCGCAAAAAAGTAATGTACCTGTTAATGGTGTACAATCGCCAGTGCAACAAAGTAATGGAGTTTCAGCAGGAGCGCAAAAGACTCCTGGGGTAATGGGGAAAGATGATTTCTTAAAATTGTTTTTATCAAGTTTCCAACATCAAGATCCATTTAATGCGATGGATATGAATCAAATGATGAATCAGACAGCGCAGTTATCTCTTATGGAACAAGTACAGAATATGACGAAAGCAGTAGATAAGCTGCAATCAACGATGTATTCAACAGCACTTGATGGTGG
This sequence comes from Bacillus sp. AP50, assembly GCF_040492675.1. Lineage (NCBI taxonomy): Bacteria > Bacillati > Bacillota > Bacilli > Caryophanales > Bacillaceae > Bacillus > Bacillus sp. AP50. The sequence goes on along the minus strand of NZ_JBEUTW010000038.1, from coordinate 4,324 downwards.
AATGAAGTTTTTAGGGAAATACGTAAGAGGTGTTGACGGTGACGGAAACAAAGTAACCGGTCAAGTAGAAACAGTTCGTCTTGCGGAAAATAACGATGTACAGCTCGTTATTAATAATAAAGTTGTCTCTCTTCGTTTCGTTGAGAGAGTGTCTGATAAACCGATTGGGGAAACGAACCCAGAAGACGCAAAGAAAGACGATCAAAAAGTAACTGAAGAAGTAAAAAATACAAATTCATAAGGAGTGTCCATACGTTATGATTAAAGCGTTATATACAAGTATTACAGGGATGAATGCAACACAAAATGCATTAAGTGTAACTTCAAATAATATTGCCAATGCACAAACAGTAGGTTATAAAAAACAAAAAGCAATGTTTGATGATTTACTATATAACAATTCGATTGGTGCAAAAGGTGACGGTAAATACGCAGGAACGAATCCGAAAAGTATTGGTAACGGTGTGAAAATGAGTGGTACGGTTACGGATTATAGTGATGGTACAATTACGTTAACAGGTGGCAAAACACAAGCAGCAATGGAAGGTAATGGTTTCTTCGTTGTAGGTGATTCAAAAGGCGGAAATATGGAATTTACTCGTAAAGGTACGTTTGGGATATCTTCAGATTACTATATTACGAATACTGAAGGTCAATACGTGTTTGCATACCCTGCAAATGAGGCAACTGGTGAAGTTGATTTATCTGGAATTCCAGGACCGTTGCAAATTCCAATGGGAACAGCAATTGGTGGTATTCGAACATCGAAAGGGACAATTAAAGGAAATATTCCAACTGGTGAAAAACAAATTACACAAGATTTACCTGTATATGATAATGCGGGGAATACATGGACAATGCGTGTAGAGTTTAAACAAACGAGTGAACATAACTATACATATAAAGTACAAATGCGCAATGACTCGAAAAAAGAAACAGAGTTTAAAGATGTTCCAGGTGCAGGTGGTAATATGACATTTGATGCTGTTGGAAATCCAAATCCGAAAGAGCAAGGAGCTAATATTCCATTTGATGGCGGTTCTATAAAATTAGACTTAAGCCATTTAACAAATCATCCAACAGATAAAACATTATCAGTAACAGACGTAGATGGTAGAGCTGCAGCGACGGTTAAAGATTGCTTCATTGCTGACGGTGGATACGTAATGGTAAAATATTCTGATGGAAGTATGAAATCTGCAGGTCAATTAGCTGTTGCGATGTTCCCGAACGAAGGCGGACTAATGAAAACAGGTAATGGTAACTATACAGCAACGAATACAACAGGTATTTTAGCTCTTGGTACATCTGGTCAAAACGGTGCGGGTAAAGTACGTGGTGGTGCACAAGAAGGTGCAAACGTAGATTTATCTGTAGAATTCGTTGACTTAATGTTATATCAACGCGGATTCCAAGGAAATGCGAAAGTTATTAAAGTTTCAGATGAAGTATTAAATGAAGTTGTAAACTTAATTCGATAATATATATCGCATGGAAAAAATGTAATGGAGTAGAAAGGGTTTTTTATTCGTATGACAAGACAAGAGCGAATTTTACAATTGCCTTTTTTCGAAAATAAACGTGAACTTGCCGAGCAAGTATTAAAAATAGAACGAGAAGAGCATGTATATTTACCAGATCAATTTGAAATTAAGCAAGTGCCACCGTATTCATTTGGCGAAAAACAAGCAATCATTGGCCGTATCCATGAGTTTTATTTCATAAGTGTTGGTAGCGATACTGTTTGGAAGTATCAACTGTTTAAGGATGAGATGAAGTGTCGTGAGTTTTTTGTTATGTTGCCAAATATTACGGATCAGCAGATAGCGTTTTGGTTTAATAACATAGAGTTATTGAAAAGTTCTTAAAAAGCTCTAAAAAGCTCTAAAAAGCTCTTTTTAGGGTTGACGAGAGGACCCAGCGTTGTTTTTGAGCGGTTAGTGCCTAATAGGGCCTCGACTGGTGTGTAAGGACAAAGGTATGGAGAGTTACTAGGGTAGTATAAAAAGAGGTAAGCAAAGTTTAGTGTGGATAAACAGTTATGGTCCAGAAGAGCTCCTAGTTGTAAGAATAGAGCTATGGAGGCGTACTGAGATAGTTGGGGATGAGATAATCATTTCATAGTAGGACAGTGCCTTCTGGATAGTATGTGACAATAGATTTTTATAAAAGGAGAGGTGAGGAGGATGGCGCAAAATAAGTATCGCGTTACATTCATTTCGCCGAGTGAGGTTGAGCAGCGGACTGTAATGGCGGCGAATAGTTTGCCAGATTTAATTCGTAAAGTAGAAAGTATTATCGCAGATCCAAACGGTTATTTTGTGAATGATAAAAAAAATAATTGTTATTTTAAAGTGATTAAAGAAAATGTTACGTTTATTCAATATGAGTTACTATTTTCGGATAAGGAAATTCATATTGAAAAATTAAAACATATAGCACCGGCAGTATTAAAGCGATTATTCGAAAAAATAAATGACCCGGAATTATATGCACTCGCGCTACTTGATGTTGATATAGCAACGAAAGAATATGTGCTAGCAGAAATGAATTCTGAACTGAGAATAAGAGTAGAGACAGAGCTTTCGAAAAAATGGGAAGCAATGCCGACGGAAATTGTAGGTGCACAAGAAGTTTTATTAGAGGCACTTGCTTCGTTTATACAAGATTAATTGTTTTTTTATAAAATGAATCGTTCGACTATCTATATTTTTTATATAGGTAGTTGACTTTTTCTCTTTTATAAAGCTTAATAATTAGATATACGGAATTAATGGAAGGGGAGCGACACCTTTATGTCACAAGCACAAAGTATTTTATTAGAAAGCGGAACAAATGAATTAGAGATTGTTACGTACACTGTTGGTGAAAACCTATTTAGTATTAATGTAATGAAAGTACGTGAAATCATTAATCCATTTCCTGTTACAACTGTGCCAGAATCTCATCATGCAGTTGAAGGTGTTGTTCAAGTACGTGGTGAAATTTTACCTGTTATTAACTTGGCAATGGCTCTTAATTTAAAGTCAACAAAGCCACTTGATCAAACGAAATTTATCATCTCAGAATTAAACCAAATGAAAGTTATTTTCCGCGTGGATGAAGTGCATCGTATTCAACGTATTTCGTGGGAACAAATTGATGAACCAGCTTCATTATCTATGGGACTAGAAGAAACGACATCTGGTATTGTAAAACTAGATGGAAAAATCATCTTATTATTAGATTATGAAAAAATTGTATGTGAAATTAGCGGCACTGGTTATGACAATAAATCAATTGCAGGGTTAGAACAAAAAACAGATCGAGCTGAAAAAGTAATTTATATTGCAGAAGATTCAGCGATGCTTCGTCAAATATTAGAAGAAACATTATCATCAGCTGGATATACGAAAATGAACTTCTTCAGCAATGGTGCAGAAGCGTTAGCGCAAATTGAAAAATTAGCGAAAGAGCAAGGAGAGAAAATGTTTGAACATATTCACTTGCTAATTACCGATATTGAAATGCCAAAAATGGATGGACATCATTTAACGAAAGTGGTTAAGGATAGTGAAGTAATGAATCGTCTACCAGTCATTATTTTCTCTTCATTAATTACAAATGAATTATTCCATAAAGGTGAAGCTGTAGGAGCAAATGCTCAAGTAAGTAAGCCAGATATTCAAGAGCTAATTGGTTTAGTTGATAAGTTAGTGCTTTAAAAGCTTCTATTTAGCCGGAATAGAAGCTCTAGCTAAGTGTTGAGCGGTCGAGCCCTATGCGATGTTGAGACCAGAGATATGGAGTGGTTATAGGTAAGTAGAAGAGCTGGTGTATAACATTTTTCTATTTAGTAGGAATAGAGGAACTACTTATGTAAGGAAGTTTTCAGTGCTTAATAGAGTCTCATGCGATGTGAGTTCAGAGGTATGAAGTAGTTTTAGGTAAGAAGAAGTGAGACTTTGATTGAGGATTTGAAGACTGGGTTTATAACTCTATTCTGTTAGAGAGAGGAAGGAATTAGCCAATGCTACATATGGTTAATTCCTTTTTAGTATTCTATACTTTAAGCTGGTAGAAAAATGAAAGCTTTCTGGGGTGTTTGGCGCTGTATGTATGAAAAAATTTTTATTTGAAGATTTTTAATTTAAAAATATAAGTGAACGTATTTTTTGGATTACTTTAGTAACATTTCGTGGTAACGCAAATTTTTTCGGTGAAAAAATATTCAAAATACCATATAATATAATTAAATGTAATTAATATGCAATTTTGCATATTAATAAAAAACATTTTCCAAATTTTTATACTTTCTATACATTTTTGTATGTTTATTATTTGA
>NZ_JBEUTW010000037.1:0-3934 GCF_040492675.1 Bacillus sp. AP50 | reverse complement strand
TTATTGTACTGTACAAAGACATGAAACTCTAAACTATTTAGACAAGAAAGTCTAAACTTTTGTTTTTGGAACTTGATTGGGACAAGAAAGTCTAAACTAAAGCTTTTTTAGATTTACATGCTAAACCAAAAAAAATTTCATTTTGCGGATTAACTGTACTATACGTATAAACGTTTCAAAACTTGTTTCATTTCTGAATTAATATTAATAATTGAACTAATCTCTTTTGCTGATTGTTCGAGATATTTTAATTTATACTAAAAAAACTACACCCTATATAGAATGTAGTTTTTTATCGAGGTTATTACTTCTTATTTAATTTCTTTAATATATTTTCTGGAATCTCTTCTTTTTTAATAACTGAAATATCATGCATTCTTGTATCACTTCCCCTTTTCGCAGCTTTAATATATGTGCCAATAGGGAATTTGTTATCTGACCCAAAACCTAAGTCTATTTTATTTAAACTCTCATCATATCCAATTAAATCATATGAATAATGAATTACATCTTTAGGGGCCTTAGTGTCTCTTTTAGCTTCTTCTTTCACTACACCATATACATCTATCGCACTTACAAACGGACTATAACGATTCCATTGCTCGCAGCCAGCCAATCCAATACTAAATAGCATAGATAACATTATTATAAAAAATCTATTTCTCATTCTTATTCAATCCCACTGTAATTTATAGTTCTATAAAAATAGCGTACAGACGTACATATATGGAATGTTCTCCTAAGATTGCTTCTTAGTTTGTATATCCCTTACAGGCATCAATCCACTTTAAATATTTTGAGTATCGTTCTAGTTCTTCTATTGTTAATTCAATAGCACTATTTCCACTTCCACAAGCAGGAAAAACAGTTATAAATCTTTGTAGTGATACATCCAAATACACTTCTACATCTTTATTTACAGCAAACGGGCAAACACCACCTATTGCATGTCCAATTAACTCTTCCACTTTGTTTGCATCGACCATCTTAGCTTTAACACCAAACTGTTCCTTGTATTTACGATTATCAATTTTAGCATCACCTGCAGTTACTATTACTAAAACACGATCTTCTATTTGAAAAGATAAAGTCTTTGCGATTCTTTGAGGTTCACATTGTAACGCTTTTGCTGCTAATTCAACTGTTGCGCTAGATTCTGTTACCTCTATAATTCTATCTTCCATACCATATTGTTTAAAATAGGAAATAACTTTTTCTAATGACATTTTACGGACCTTCCTTTCCCTTTTGGGGTATCATGTTAATGTGAGCTTTATAAAAATATTAAGATTTATTTGTATATCCTCTAAATAAATGTTTTACATATCTGTTTGGATATAAATCATTAATCATTGCATACGGACTATTTTCATATTTATGTTTCAATACGCCACGTAAACGATACTTTGCAATTAATGCGTTATTCCAATTCTGTTTGATTTCTTCTTCGTTCCAATTTAAAATGTTTGTTACTAAATATCTTGTTACTCTTTAGCCATTTCATTATTTTCATCTAATTTTCAAGTGTTTGGCGGGAATCTATTTCTTTTTCCATCTAATATCTCCTGATAAATTTCCTCTATAGTAATTGCTTTAATCTGCATTTCACAAGTTGCATTCCTTTCCTGGAGTTTGAATGAAGAAAATTCTGACTTTATGATGTGAGTTAATACTATTACTTTGCTCTTCTAGTGAAAAATTTCAATAAAGCTTTACATGAAAATACAGGTTGGTATCTATAAAATGATTCATATTGCCACTGATCATTATTGGAAAGTTTAAGAGCTTTACATTTGGTTTGATTATCATTGAAATCGTTCTTTTTATTCATATATTCTTCTCCATGTAATGCAAGTATTATAATTGAAAGTTAAATTTTAATACTTGCTGAATATGTCTAACACTAGCATGTGATTTTAGTATTAATTATTATTTTTAAGGGGAAATTTCATTTATAATTAGCTTATTGGCCCTGAATTTCGAAGATAGAATCAATTTCCACTGTGATATTCATGGGTAGCTGATTCACTCCAATTGCCGTTCGGGCATGTTGACCTTCCACTCCAAAGATATCATGTAATAATTTTGAAGCAGCATTAATAACAATATGTTGTTGATTGAATTCAATTTCACAATTCACAAAGGCTTGTAGTTTCACTACATTTACAATACGGTCTAAATCACCAATATACTCTTTGACTGCTGCCAGTGTATTAATAATACAAATTCTTGCTGCTTCTTGTGCTTCTTCTAAGGTTCTTTCTCCACCGACTTTTCCTGTATAAGCGGGTGTACCATCTATAAATGGAGCTTGTCCTGAAACAAAAAGGGAATTCCCTAATTGTTTGACAGGTACGTATAATGCTTTAGCAGGCGAAGTATTAGTTAATAAAATACCTAGTTCTTCCATTCTTTGTTCTATTTTCATGTTCTAGCCTCCTTTTTATTAAATTTGAATCTCACCAATGGCATATACAACTGCTGTTCCCGCAATCTTTACTCTGTCTCCCTCATGTTTACAATATAATGTTCCGCCTCGGTCAGACAGCTGCCTTGCTACCATTTCATCTTTACCAAGACGTTGTGCCCAAAATGGGATGAAACTACAATGCGCTGAACCGCAAACTGGATCTTCATTTACATTTAGTTTTGGAAAAAAAACTCTGGAAACAAAATCATATTTAGCACTTCTGGCAGTAACTGATACGGCTAATCCTTCTGTTAGCTCCTTCATTTTCGCAAAATCAGGAGTTAGATTTTGAACATCCTCTTCATTTTCTAATATGAAGATCAAATCTCTACCTAAGTAGCTTTCAATAGGGTTTATTCCAATGGCTTTAACCATCTCATCTGTTAATGTAATCTTTTCAGGCATTCTGCTTGGGAAATCCATCTCATAAAGATTACCGTTCTTGGATACAACAAGTTTTCCGCTCTTTGTTAGAAATGTAATTTCCTCAATACCTTTTTCATAATAATTTGCAATAACGTATGCTGCTGCTAAAGTTGCATGGCCACATAGATCAATTTCTCCTCCAGGAGTAAACCATCTTAGTTGATAGCACTCCCCTTCTTTTACAGTATAAGCTGTTTCAGACAGATTATTTTCTATCGCAATTTTTTGCATCATCTCATCTGAAATCCAATCTTCCATGATACAAATTGCTGCAGGGTTTCCTTCAAATATGTTTTCTGCAAATGCGTCTACTACATAATATTTCATTACATATACCTCCATAGTGTCCCATTGTGTATTAAGATCAAATGATTATGATGTTTTTATCTCAACATCGGAACACCTTTAGGTGCCTCAGTATGTTCCGAAAGTACGTTCCTTATTTCTTGAGATAAAGGAATTGATTTTTGTGATTGAAAATTAAAATGAACTAAAATAACTTTTCCTCTTACAATCCAATTTTGATTTTCATCTTGTATAACATGTTCAACTTGAAAACTTGCATTACCAATTTTGCTAATCCATGTAGAAACAACTAATTTTTGACCATAAACCACCTCACGAATAAAGTCACATTGAGTTGAAGCAACAATTAAATTCCAAGATTCTATTTTTAGACTCGGGTTAAAAATTTTAAAGAGGTCATTTCTTGCTTCTTCAAAATACGTAAAATAATTTGAGTTGTTTACATGTCCTAAAGAATCACATTCACTAAAACGTACAATAGTATCGTGTTTAAACATAATATCTCCCCTTTTAAGCGTGATAATATTGCAATCTCTGACTACCTAAAAAATTATTTGATCAAAATTAAATATTTGCATGAATCTTAAAAATCACGTATATTGCCTCTATACTATAAGTCTCGTTTAATTCACATTACTTAATGGGTTATAAATATAAATCGCTTTTGTGCGAGATAATTAAATTATCATCACATATGGGTATCATTTTAAGTAAAGACGTTTAACCTAATAC
>NZ_JBEUTW010000036.1:0-2493 GCF_040492675.1 Bacillus sp. AP50 | reverse complement strand
TGAAAAAATTACATATTATTTTAATATTTTGTTGTATGAGCCTTTTAACGGGGTGTCTGTATCCGAAAGAAAATATGAAGCAAAATGCGGTTCCTTATGAAGATCAGCTACAGGTTGTTCAAAAAGCTGTTGTGACATTTAAGGAGCAAAATGATGGGATATTGCCAATTAAGACGAGGGATATGAGTACACCTATTTATCAAAAGTATCCGATCGATTTTCAACAGATTGCCCCGCGTTACATACAAGAAGCGCCAGGGAATGCGTATGAAAGTGGAGGAGTATATCAATACGTATTAATAGACGTTGAAACAAATCCAACAGTAAAGTTAATTGATGTTAGGATGGCTGAACAAATTCAGGAACTATCTTTAAAGCTTAGGATGTATCGTGATGAACATCAATATCCACCTTTTAAAAAAGTAATTTCAGATGGTGTATATGAATTGGATTTCAAAAAACTAGGATATAAAGATGTGCCACAAGTGACAAGCCCATATTCTGGTAAAGGACTTCCTTTTGTAATTAATGAAAAAGGAGAAGTTTTTGTTGATTATAGAATTGACTTATATGACGCTTTGAAAAAAAATGAAGGGCAGTTTGCGGAAGGAGAAGATATTCGAAATATACTTTCAAAAGGATCCCCGTTTGTACCAGCTTATTCTTTACCGTACACAGTAAAGGACGGAGAACCAATTTTTTTAAAATGATAAGTCATGAACCTTTCTTTTAGTGAATAAGTTCTAGAAGAAAGGTTTTTTATGTTATACAACTTACGATGCAAACAAAAGATATTTTTTAATAGTCATATGAAATTGGACAAAATTATATGATATATTGTCCGAACTTCTAGAATACCATTATATTATATCAGATATTATAGGCAACGTTAGAGAAGGTATTAGTTGACTATAAACGCGGAATTATTCCCAAAAATTTTGAGGGAGGGAATCACTTGGAAAAGGTAGATATTTTTAAAGATATTGCAGAACGAACAGGCGGTGATATTTATTTTGGAGTTGTAGGAGCTGTTCGAACAGGGAAATCAACATTCATTAAAAAATTTATGGAACTTGTAGTTATTCCAAACATTGAGAATGAGTCTGACCGTCAAAGAGCGCAGGATGAATTGCCTCAAAGTGCTGCTGGTCGTACAATTATGACGACGGAACCGAAGTTTGTTCCAAACCAAGCGGTTTCTATCGAAGTAGATGAAGGACTTGAAGTGAATATTCGATTAGTAGATTGTGTTGGATATACGGTTCCTGGAGCGAAGGGCTATGAAGATGAGAATGGCCCACGCATGATTAATACCCCTTGGTATGAAGAACCTATTCCATTCCATGAAGCTGCAGAAATCGGCACGCGTAAAGTAATTCAAGAACATTCAACAATTGGTGTTGTAATTACAACAGATGGAACAATTGGTGAAATTCCAAGAAGAGATTATATAGAGGCAGAAGAACGCGTTGTAAATGAGTTGAAAGAAGTAGGAAAACCTTTCATTATGATAATTAATACGGTACAGCCGTATCATCCAGATACAGAGCAATTACGCCAAAGTTTATCAGAAGAATATGATATCCCGGTTATTGCAATGAGTGTGGAGAGTTTAAGAGAAACAGATGTATATAATGTACTTCGTGAAGCACTATTTGAATTTCCTGTATTAGAAGTGAATGTGAACCTTCCGAGCTGGGTAATGGTGCTAAATGAAGGGCATTGGTTGCGTCAAAGTTATCAAGAAGCAGTTCAAGAAACTGTGAAGGATATAAAACGTCTTCGTGATGTGGATCGCGTTGTTTGGCAGTTTAGTCAATATGAATTTATTGATCGAGCGAGCCTAGCTGGCATTGATATGGGGCAAGGTGTGGCTGAGATTGATTTATATGCGCCAGATGAATTGTATGATCAAATTTTAAAAGAAGTAGTAGGAGTAGAAATTCGGGGGAAAGATCATTTATTAAAGCTTATGCTCGATTTATCTCATGCGAAAATAGAGTACGATCAAGTGGCGGATGCACTGCGTATGGTTAAGCAAACAGGATATGGTGTAGCAGCGCCTGCATTAGCAGATATGAGCTTAGATGAGCCAGAAATTATTCGTCACGGTTCAAGGTTTGGTGTGAAGTTAAAAGCGGTAGCGCCATCTATTCATATGATTAAAGTAGATGTAGAGTCAACGTTTGAGCCGATTATTGGTACTGAAAAGCAAAGTGAAGAATTAGTTCGTTATTTAATGCAAGATTTTGAAGATGACCCGTTATCAATTTGGAATTCTGATATATTTGGACGTTCACTTAGCTCGATTGTTCGAGAAGGAATTCAGGCGAAATTATCTTTAATGCCAGAAAATGCTAGATATAAATTAAAAGAAACGCTAGAAAGAATAATTAATGAAGGATCTGGCGGATTAATTGCGATTATACTATAAGAAAAAATCCCTCTCATTGTAGAGGGATTTTTTGTTTTTTTTTGATTATAAAATAGAAA
>NZ_JBEUTW010000035.1:0-45372 GCF_040492675.1 Bacillus sp. AP50 | reverse complement strand
GTATAAAATGATGCATAAAATAACATAACTATGCATATCTCAGAAATTTTAATAATAAATAAAAAAGGCGGCACATCCACTTGATTGTGGACGTGCCGCCTTTTCTCTTATTTTTTATAGTTCTTCACAATTCTCTTCGAAATATGATTGTAGTTTCGCAATAACTTGCATCGGTTCATGACCTTCAATTTCATGACGCTCTACCATCGTTACAATTTTTCCATCTTTTAATAAAGCAAATGATGGAGAAGAAGGTGGGTACCCTTCGAAATATTCACGAGCTCTTGCTGTCGCTTCTTTATCTTGACCTGCAAACACCGTTACAAGGTGGTTAGGACGTTTATCATAATGTACGGAATGCGCAGCAGCAGGACGAGCAATACCACCTGCACAACCACATACAGAGTTTACCATTACAAGTGTTGTTCCATTTCTTTTAAACGCTTCTTCTACCGCTTCCGGCGTCGTCAATTCTGTATATCCAGCAGAGACAATCTCTTCACGCGCTTGGCGGACAACATCATTCATAAAAAAGTTAAAATTAATCACTCTTTTCCCTCCTCTAAAACTACCTATTTGTATCTTACCAGTTAATGTTTATGAAATACAAGTAAGTTTACTTGTATTTAAGTATAGAAAAGGTGTTAGAGCTCTTGCTCTAACACCTTTTCTTTAATGACCACGATGTTTTTGCTTTGCTTTTTGTACTTTCATTAAACGTCTTCTTTCTTTTTCAGCTTCTCGCTTCTCTTTAGACTGCAGTTTCTTTTCTTGTTTATGCAATTCATAAGATAAACTAATCGCCTCTTGCGCCTTAGTAAAACGTTTAATAGTTGTTTCTTTTGCTGCTTGTCGTATGATACGCTTTATGTTTTGAGGACGCTGTTTTTCTTTAACTTCTACACCACATTTTGCAAAGTGCTGAAAATGCTCTAAAAGTGAACCATTCACAAACATAAGCACTTCTTCATCTGACGGTTCCGCCCCAAAAATATACCTCGCCCCATACAATTTCCCTTTTTCTTTACATGTAATGATTCCAACAAAAAATTGGCCATCGTGATATACTGTCAAATCCATTGACAGCCCCTCCTTTAAAAGATTAGAAATACGGGACATCCCGGAGGGGAAGGTTACTGACATGAAATCATGCGTCTGGACTACCAACCAGAGCTGTGTTTTTGTATTTCTTTCACTATTATTATATCTTTTTTTCCATAATCTTCATATATTCAGCAATCATTTTTTTATGCGATCCTACAATATAGTCAGGTAGTTCTGTTACTGAAAAGAATTTAAGCTGAACTGCTTCTTCTTTATTCATAACAAAATCCCCTTCGTATTCATCCGTATAATAGGCGGTTGTTACAGATTGAAATTCATCACCGTTTTCTAATTTTGTAAAGTAGTTCGCTCCAGAAAATACATTGATTAGTCGCAAGTTCTTCACTTTTATTCCTGTCTCTTCATATACTTCACGATAAGCTGTTTCTTCTGGTGATTCACTAAGCTCCATTAGCCCGCCAGGTAGCCCCCATTTTCCGTACGGCTCTGTCCGCTGCTGCAATAAAACATATCCATTTTCATTTATAACGAGTACAACAGCACCAACTAAAATTAAAGGGCGATGACCAACTATTTTTCGTAATTCTTCTACATATCCCACCGTATCGCCTCCTTTTTCGTTGTCCACACTATTGTATCATATGTACGAAACGACAAAATGCGTATATTTTTCATTTTTTTAACAAAATATTTATTTTATGTGATTCATCTACTGTAGCTAACATAATAGATTCGACTTCTGTACTCTCCTCTAGAAATTCTCTCGCCCACGCTTCTGTTTTTCCTAATAATGCAAGAACATCTTTCTGTATCCTCCCATCCTTTACTAATACAAAAGAAACTGGAGATTTTTTTCCCGCCACTTTAAGATCAAGCCGCGAAACTGCTTCATATTCTGGATACCGAAATATAGAAACGACACCGTTTGCTTCCCATAATGCTAATTTAATCGTTTGAATATCGCTCACATTTCGCATACGAAGTTCCGAAAACAAATATTCCAAGGTAATTCTCGCCTTTTTCAAATTGCTAAAATTAATGGAACCATTGTGTATAAGAATAATAGGTGCAGGCTCTAAAAAACGTCTCCATCTATCCCATTTCAGCATTAAAACTGAGCTTATAATATGAAGTACAACAAGTATGAACGTTGTAATCATCGATCCCAGTAACCCTACTTTTTCATCAGACAATGCGTTAGAAATATTCCCACCAAGCAATAACACTAATACAACATCTAAAAAACGAAGTTGTGCGATAGACCTTTGCCCCATCGCTTTCGCAACTAATATTAAAAATATGTATGCTATAATAGCCCGAATAACCCATTCACTATTAGAAAGATGTCGTGCTCCTTCAAAAATATGCATATGCATCACTTTGCACTCCTTACCCGTCTCAAACTGCTATCCTGTTTTAGTTTGCAACGTTTATGAGCATATATGTAAAAAAGCTGGTTCGTTTAAAAACGAACCAGCTTTTTTTACTTAACTGAAAACATATATTTTTTATACGTTTTCCGTACCGATAATATGAGCCCCATCATAATCATATTTGAGAATAAGGAACTTCCCCCATACGATAAGAAAGGTAATGCAATACCTTTTACAGGCATTAATCCAACGATCATACCGATGTTTTGGAATATTTGAACTGTTAATATACCGATTGATCCAGCGCATAATAATGTACCAAATAAATTATCAGCGGAATAACCAATAATAATTGTTCGATATAGTAGTAATAGGAACAAGAAGACAACTAAGGCTGCTACGATAAATCCACCTTCTTCGGCAATTGTAGCGAAAATAAAGTCAGTATGCTTCTCTGGAATATAGACGCTTCCTCCCCCAAACCCTTTACCTTCCATTCCTCCACTACCTACAGCTAAAATCGATTGCTGTGTTTGATAACCTTGATCTGCATTTTCAAATGGATTTAACCAACCTACAATACGCGACTGTTGGTGAGGCTTTAGTAAAGTAACTAAATTATTATAGAAAAAGTCTTGATACTTAAAGAAAATAAATATTAAAGCAGATAATATGGTCAACGGAATAACTGTACATAATGCTATCAATTTCTTTTGAATACCTGACATAAATAAAATACATGCAATAGCAGCAGCATATAAGAACACCATACCTGTATCAGGTTGACTATATACAACCGCCATAGGTGGAAGTGACACTAGCATAATTTTACCTACTAGCTTTAAATCTGTTTGGAATGTCCTTGCCATATACTGTGCATTATGTTTCACTGCTATACTCGCTACTACAAGTAGCAATGCAATTTTGAAAAACTCAGACGGCTGAATTTGCCCAAATACTGGGAAAACAAACCATCTTTTTGCACCTAATTTTTCAGGTGTAAAACCTGATGGTGGTAATACTTTCAAAAGAATAAGTGAAGCAAATCCAGCAATATAAAGCGGCCAAGATAATTTTTGCAATTGATCTAAGTCGATGCTTGCAACAAGAAGTAACAATACAACCCCAATTATGTAGTTAACACCTTGTTTCATAGCAAAGTTTGCAGCTCCATACTGTCCCGTTTGCTGACTGCTATATATAGCAGCTATACTCGTCACACATAGTGCACACAAAATTAAAATTAATTTTACATCTAAACTTTTTAGAAACTCGGTACTTCTTTTCATGACATCCTCCTGAAACATTGTTACGGCAAAAATAAAAAACCAGGAGTCAACATTCTTCATGTTTTGACGACTGATTACACATTATCTATAAAACACTTATATAGAATAACTCTCTTTTTCATACAATACAATATATTATACTACAGTTTCATCAGTAAGATTTGCCAAAAAAATTATTCTTTTCTTATTTTATATCCATATACCATATATCAGCAATGTATTTTCGTAAATTCCTAATACATAATCGTTTATTGTAAGATTACTGGGAAAGATATTTATACATATAGTAGGATGTAGATGAAGAAATAAGATAATAAAAAGCTCGCATAAGCGAGCTTTTTATTAATATACAGATGTATTATTTTCTGACATGTTTTCTAAAATTTCTTTAACACGTCCTAAGAACTTACCACAAATTAAACCATCAAGTACTCGGTGATCAAGTGATAAACATAAGTTAACCATATCACGAGCACCGAACATACCGTTATCCATAATTACTGGGCGTTTTACAATTGATTCAACTTGTAAAATAGCCGCTTGTGGGTAATTA
This sequence comes from Bacillus sp. AP50, assembly GCF_040492675.1. Lineage (NCBI taxonomy): Bacteria > Bacillati > Bacillota > Bacilli > Caryophanales > Bacillaceae > Bacillus > Bacillus sp. AP50. The sequence continues at coordinate 41,092 of NZ_JBEUTW010000035.1, read as the reverse complement.
ATAATACCCATAGATTGAACAGAACCGAATGATCCTGTGTTATTAATTGTAAATGTTCCACCTTGCATTTCGTCTGCTTTTAACGATTTCGTACGTACTTTTCCTGCAAGTTCTGTAATTTCACGAGCGATACCTTTAATTGTTTTCTCGTCCGCTTGCTTAATTACTGGTACAAATAGTTCTTCCTCTGTTGCAACAGCGATAGAAAGGTTAATATCTTTCTTCTGAACAATTTTATCGCCAGCCCACATTGAATTAATTTGAGGATACTCTTTTAACGCTTGTGCTACTGCTTTTACGAAGAAAGCAAAGAACGTTAAGTTAAAGCCTTCACGCTTCTTAAAGTCACCTTTAATTGAGTTACGGTATGACACAAGGTTTGTCACATCTACTTCAATCATCATCCAAGCATGTGGTGCTTCGTGTTTACTACGTAACATGTTTGCTGCGATTGCTTTACGCACACCTGTTACTGGAATTTCGATATCTCCAGGCATTGTAGGTACAGAAACTGGTTTCGCAGCTTCTACTTTTTGCGCTACTGGTGCTGCTTTTGGTGCTTCTGGGCGAGCTTCTACTACTGCCGCTACAGCTTCCTCTTTCTTCGCCGCACCTGCTTGTGGGATATTTCCAGATTCCACCAGCTTTAAAATATCTTTACGAGTGATACGGCCGTTTGCTCCCGTACCTTCTACTAGATCTAAATCAACGTTATGCTCACCCGCAAGCTTTAACACAGCTGGTGAAAAACGTGGTTTTCCATCAGTTGGTTGTTTTACTTTCGGTGCTTTTTCAGACGTAGCTACTTCTGCCTTTGATTCTTCTTTAGTTTTTTCCTCAACAGCTGTTGCTGCTACTTCATCTGCGCCTTCTACTTGAATAACACAAACTACTTCACCTACAGCTAACGTATCACCTTCACCAGCGATTAACTCTTTCACAACACCCGTGAAAGAAGATGGTACTTCAGCATTTACTTTATCAGTCATTACTTCTGCAAGCGGATCATACTTATTTACGTGATCGCCAACATTAACGAGCCATTTACTAATTGTGCCCTCTGTAACGCTCTCCCCGAGCTGAGGCATTGTAATATTTTCTACAGCCATGTATAGTCCCCCCGATTAAAATTCCGCAAGTTCACGCATTGCTTTTTCAACTTTATCTGGATTTACCATAAAGAATTTTTCCATTGTTGGTGCATATGGCATTGCTGGAACGTCTGGACCTGCAAGACGTGCGATTGGCGCATCTAAATCAAATAGACAGTTTTCAGCGATAATTGCTGCCACTTCACTCATAATGCTTCCTTCTTTATTGTCTTCTGTTACAAGAAGAACTTTACCTGTTTTAGAAGCTGCTTCAATGATTGCTTCTTTATCTAATGGATATACAGTACGTAAATCAAGAATGTGCGCAGAGATGCCATCTTGTGCTAACTTTTCAGCCGCTTGAAGAGCAAAATGAACACATAATCCGTACGTGATAACTGTAATATCATCACCTTCACGTTTTACATCTGCTTTTCCGATTGGTAATACGTAGTCATCCTCTGGTACTTCACCTTTAATTAAACGATATGCACGTTTATGTTCGAAGAATAATACTGGATCTTCATCACGAATGGCTGCTTTTAATAAGCCTTTTGCATCATATGGTGTAGAAGGGATAACGATTTTTAAACCTGGTTGGTTTGCAAACATCGCTTCTACAGATTGTGAATGATACAATGCACCGTGAACCCCCCCGCCAAATGGTGCACGGATTGTAACTGGACAAGTCCAATCATTATTAGAACGATAACGAATTTTTGCTGCCTCAGAAACAATTTGGTTTACTGCTGGCATGATGAAATCAGCAAACTGCATTTCAGCGATTGGACGCATACCATACATTGCTGCACCAATTGCTACCCCAGCAATTGCAGATTCTGCAAGCGGTGCATCAAGCGCACGATCTTCACCAAATTGATCATACAAACCGTGTGTCGCTTTAAACACGCCACCTTTTTTACCAACATCTTCTCCTAAAACGAATACTTTCTCATCGCGTTCCATTTCTTCGCGCATTGCTAATGTAATAGCATCAATATAAGACATTACAGCCATGAAACGTTCCCCCCTATTCTGCGTATACGTGCTTCAATGCATCTTCAGGTGCTGCATACGGAGCATTTTCTGCATATTCTGTTGCTTCATTTACGATATGCATAATTTCGTCTAACATTTGTTTTTCGGATTCCTCAGTTAACACACCAGCTTCTTTTAAATAAGCTGCGAATGTTATAATTGAATCTTTTTTCTTTGCTTCTTCTACTTCTTCTTTATCACGATAAACACGATCATCATCGTCACTAGAATGTGCTGTTAAACGATATGATACTGTTTCAATTAAAGTTGGTCCTTCACCACGACGACCGCGATCTGCTGCTTCTTTTACAGCTTTATATACTGCAAGTGGATCGTTTCCGTCTATTGTATATCCAGGCATACCGTAACCAATCGCACGATCTGATACGTTTTTACATGCTAATTGTTTTTCAACTGGAATAGAGATTGCATATTTGTTATTTTCACACATAAAAATAACAGGTAGTTTGTGTACACCAGCAAAGTTTGCCCCTTCATGGAAGTCACCTTGGTTTGAAGAACCTTCTCCAAATGTAACGAACGTTACTAAATCTTTCTTCTCCATTTTTCCAGCTAGTGCAATACCAACTGCATGTGGTACTTGTGTTGTTACTGGAGATGAACCTGTAACAATACGATTTTTCTTTTGACCGAAGTGACCAGGCATTTGACGACCACCAGAGTTTGGATCTCCAGCTTTCGCAAAAGCAGACAACATAAGCTCTTTAGCTGTCATACCAAATGCTAGTACAACACCCATATCACGGTAGTATGGTAATGCATAATCTTTCTCTCTATCAAGAGCGAACGCCGCTCCAACTTGTGCAGCCTCTTGTCCTTGACAAGAAATTACGAATGGAATTTTACCAGCGCGGTTTAATAACCACATACGTTCGTCAATTTTACGTGCAAGTAACATCGTACGGAACATTTCTAATACTTGCTCATCACTTAAGCCAAGCTCTTCATGGCGCTTTTCTTTTACTTCTGCCATTTTTCATAACCTCCTAAATCCACATTTTTATGCGTGTAACGCTCTTCCATCTACAGCAAGTGCTGCTTCACCAATCGCCTCAGATAATGATGGATGCGGATGAATTGTATGTGCTACTTCCCAAGGTGTTGCATCAAGTACTCTTGCAAGACCCGCTTCAGAAATCATATCTGTTACATGTGGTCCAATCATATGAACACCAAGAATGTCATTTGTCTCTTCATCAACTACAAGTTTTACGAAACCATCTGATTCTCCGTATACAAGTGCTTTTCCGATTGCGCGGAATGAGAACTTACCTACTTTTAACTTATAGCCTTTTTCTTTCGCTTCTTGTTCTGTTAAACCGACAGAAGCAACTTCTGGACTGCTATATACGCATTTTGATACCATAGAGTAATCAATTGGTGTAACTTCTTTCCCTGCAATATGTTCTACTGCAGCAATTCCTTCATGAGAAGCAACGTGAGCAAGTTGCAGGCCACCGATTACATCTCCAATTGCGTAAATATGCGATTCTTTCGTTTGATAAAACTCATTTGTTTGAATGTATCCTTTTTCCACAACGATATCTGTGTTCTCTAGGCCAATATTTTGCGTATTCGCTTGTCTTCCTACAGATACAAGCATTTTTTCTGCTTTAAATTCTTTATTTTCACCGTTGTGTTCAGCTTGGATTGTTACTCCATTATCTTTTACCAATGTTTCTGGTAATACTTTTGCACCAGTTACCACTTTAATACCTTTTTTCTTGAATAGACGTTGCATTTCTTTTGAAACGTCTTGATCTTCTAGTGGTAATATTGTTTTTGCATACTCTAATACTGTAACTTCTACACCGAAGTCAGCAAGCATAGATGCCCACTCAATACCGATTACACCGCCACCAACGATAATAATCGAACTAGGAAGCGTTTCCATTTTTAGGGCATGATCTGAAGACATTACGTACTCTCCGTCTAATTCTAAACCTGGTAATGAATTTGGACGAGAACCTGTTGCAATAAGTACATTTTTTGGAATTAACATTTCATTCTCTTCTCCACTTGCAAGTTCAACTGAAATTGTCCCTGGCATCGGAGAGAAAATAGATGGGCCAAGAATACGGCCAATACCTTCAAACACATCAATTTTACCTTGTTTCATTAAGTGTTGAACGCCTTTATGAAGCTGCGTTACAATCTTCTCTTTACGCTCTTGTACTTTCGCAAAGTTTAGTTCTACATTGCTTGCAATAACTCCGAACTCTTCGCTTTTTTTAGCAGTTGCATATACTTCCGCACTACGTAAAAGAGCTTTACTAGGGATACATCCTTTGTGTAAACAAGTACCACCAAGATTTTCTTTTTCGACTAGTGCAGTTTTTAACCCTAGTTGTGATGCACGAATTGCAGCAACATATCCACCAGTACCGCCGCCAACGATGACTAAATCATATTCTTTTGCCATTATCTCAACCCCTAGCTACCGTTTCTTTTTCACGTACAACATATTCTTTTGGAGCTTCTTCTTCACGTAATACACGAAGTGCTCCTTCTGCTAACGCTTCTAACTCATCTTCGCCTGGATGTACGATAACATCTGCAATCCAGTCCACTCGCTCTTTTATTTCATCGACAAGAATTTTACTGTATGCCAGTCCACCAGTTAATACGATTGCATCGATTTTCCCGTGAAGTACAGCGCTAGCTCCGCCAATCTCTTTTGCAACTTGATATGCCATTGCTTTATAAATAAGAGTTGCTTCAGGATCACCTTTTTCAACCATTTTCTCTACTTTAATCGCATCATTTGTACCGATTAAACTTACAAGTCCACCTTGTCCGACAAGCTTTTTAATCATTTCATCTCGGTAATACTCACCAGAGAAACACATTTCTACTAGTTGCCCTACTGGTACTGTACCAGCACGCTCTGGACTAAATGGTCCTTCTCCGTTTAAACCGTTATTCACATCGATTACTCTTCCTTTTTTATGAGCACCAACTGTAATACCACCGCCCATATGTGTAACTAATAAATTTAAATCCTCATATTTGTGGTTTAACTGTTCGGCTACTTTACGAGCAACTGCTTTTTGATTTAATGCATGGAAGATACTTTTACGTTCCATACCAGCAATACCACTTATACGAGCAACTGGCTCCATCTCATCTACAACGACAGGATCCACAATAAATGCAGGAATGTTTAATCCAGAAGCAATTTCATATGCTAAAATGCCTCCAAGGTTTGAAGCGTGATGACCGCTAAACCCATTTTTTAAATCTTCTAACATCGCATCGTTTACTGTATACGTACCGCCTTCGATTGGACGAAGTAATCCACCACGTCCACAAACAGCGTTTAATTTTGAAATGTTAATACCATGAGAATGTAGAACTTCTAAAATCGTTTCTTTTCGAAACTCATATTGGTCGATAATTCGCTTGTATTTCCCAATCTGTTCTACGTCATGACGAATCGTTTCTTCTAAAACGGGTCTTTCATTATCAAAAACACCAATTTTTGTGGATGTACTACCTGGGTTAATAACAAGAATTCGATTTACAGACAATGTTGCTACCTCCACTAATAAATTCAAAAGGAAGTGGAAACCTCATAAGAGGTAACCACGCCTTTTGTAAAAGTTATATATGAATGATTAGCGACGGCTAATAATATCGTGACCGTTGCGTAAGTAAGTGCTACGAGAATTTTTCAAGCTTGCAATGCGCTCTTCAGCTAGACGATCTGCCGCTACATAAGTTGCTATGCCATCGCGTTTTGAAATTTCGATTACTTTTGCAATTGTGTCATAAATAGACTCAACACGTTTTAGTGCACGTTCTCTATTGTATCCATATAATTCGTCTGCTACGTTAATTACGCCACCTGCATTAATTACATAATCTGGTGCGTATACAATACCCATTTCATGAATGATGTCACCGTGACGATTTTCTTTTAATTGGTTATTTGCAGAACCTGCGATTACTTTTGCTTTAAGTTGTGGAATAGTTTCATCATTAACTGTTGCGCCTAATGCACATGGTGCGTAAATATCGCATTCAACACCGTAAATTTCATTTGGTTCAACTGCTGATGCACCGAATTCTTCTACAGCACGTTGTACAGCTTCTTTATTAATATCTGTAACGATTAATTTTGCTCCTTCAGCGTGTAAATGTTTGCATAGGTGATATGCTACGTTACCAACGCCTTGAACAGCAATTACTTTTCCTTCTAAATTATCAGTACCGAAAGCTTCTTTTGCAGCTGCTTTCATACCACGGTAAACACCGTATGCAGTTACTGGAGATGGGTTACCAGAAGAACCGAATGATGGTGAGATACCTGTTACAAAGTCAGTTTCTTCATGGATAATATCCATATCATCTACTGTTGTACCAACATCTTCAGCTGTAATGTAACGTCCGTTTAGTCCTTGGATATAACGTCCTAGTGCACGGAACATTGCTTCGCTCTTATCTTTACGAGGATCACCGATAATTACTGTTTTCGCACCACCTAAGTTTAAACCAGCTGCTGCGTTTTTGTATGTCATCCCTTTTGCAAGACGCAATGCATCTTCAATCGCCGCTTCTTCAGAATCATATGTCCACATTCTTGTTCCACCAAGAGCCGGTCCAAGTGTTGTATCATGAATTGCAATAATTGCTTTTAAACCAGATTCTTTATCTTGACAAAATACTACTTGCTCATAATCATATTTTTCTAAGTATTCGAAGATTTCTAATGTCATTGTCGTTTCCCCCTAATGTTTTACCCTTTTTGGTTTATTTTGAAGCAGTCGCAACTGCCAATGCTAATGAATATACTTTTGTTTCTGCTGAATCAGCACGAGATGTTAAAACAATCGGTGCTTTTGCGCCAGCAATCATTGCTCCTACTTTTGCATCCGCAAAGTATACGAGTGATTTATATAGCACATTTCCAGCTTCAATCGTTGGGACGAGTAAAATATCTGCCTTACCTGCTACATCACTTACTATGCCTTTATGCTCTGCTGCAATTTGTGATACTGCATTATCTAAAGCAAGTGGTCCATCAACGATACAATCTTTAATTTGTCCGCGGCGATTCATTTGTGTTAACATCGCTGCATCAATTGTCGCCTGCATCGCTGGATTCACAACTTCTACTGCTGCGATTGGTGCCACTTTGGGCAAGTCGATTCCTATTGCCTGGGCAACTTCTACAGTATTTTGTATAATAGCAGCTTTTTGTGTTACGTCAGGTGCGATGTTCATCGCTGCATCTGTAACGAAAATAAGACGGTCGTAATTTTGAACTTCAAATGCTGCTACATGTGAAAGTACGCTACCTTTACGTAGGCCCCACTCTTTGTTTAACACAGCCTTCAAAATATTCGCTGTTGGGATGTTCCCCTTCATAAGCACATCTGCTTCACTATTTCTCACAGCTTTAACAGAAAGTTCTGCAGCTTCAGCACTAGACATTGCTGCAATCACTTCAACATGTTCTGAAGTTTGTAAACCATGTTCTTGTAGCATCCCCATTATTTTTTCTTGATTTCCATATAGACGAAATTGAGCTAGCTGTAATTTAATTGCTTTCGCTACAGCTTCAATTACTTCATGATCTTCAGCTACTGCTACAGCCACAGTTTTTTTAGGCTTTCCTGCTGCTTGATCAATTAAGTATTCTAACTTCATATTTTGTAATCAACCCTTTCCGTCGTCCCTCGTCTATTTATAAAGCAAATACCGTGCCAACTTTTAAAAGTGGTCTTACCAATAATGAAAACGCATTCAAAATGCAGTAAAATCAATACTTTGGAAAATAACGAAAGATTCTGTCTTATTTTGTCGCTTTTTGTATACCATGCAATAAATTGCACGGTACGCAATTTATTGCATGCTATTTTTTGCATGGTCATACTTTTCTAGCTTGTAATATAAATTTCGAACGGAAATTCCTAACGCTTTTGCAGTTTGTGTTTTATTCCCATCAAATCTCTCCAAATATTCATAAATAATATTCCCTTCAAACTCTGTCACTAAATGTTCAAGTGGCTTTTCTTCTAATTCAGGTAATAAATGAGATTGCTTTGACTCCACCTGCTCTTCGTTATGTAATGGCGGTAAATGGTGTACATCAATATAGGTCTCGTTATAATTCATAAAGATAATAGCTCTCCCCAAAATATTTTCAAGTTCCCTCACATTTCCTGGCCATTCGTATGATTGTAAATATAAAACGGCTGAATCAGTGAGCCCTTCTACATTACGACCGTAATCTTGATTAATTTTTTGAATCAATCTGTCCGCAATTGTCGGTATATCTCCTTTACGTTGACGAAGAGATGGAATTTGAATTGGAATTTTATTTAATCGATAATATAAATCCTCCCTAAACTTCCCTTCTAGAATAGCCTTTTCTAAATTCACATGTGTCGCTGCAATTACTCGAACATTAATAGGTATCGCTTTCGTTCCACCAACTTTTACAATTTCTTTTTCCTGCAATACACGAAGGAGTTTCGCTTGTGTATTTGCAGACAACTCCCCTATTTCATCTAAAAAAATACTACCGTTATTCGCTTCCTCAAAGAACCCACGTTTCCCGCCTCTTTTCGCTCCAGAAAACGCCCCTTCCTCATAACCAAATAATTCACTTTCTAACAACGTCTCCGAAATGGCCGCACAGTTTACACGGACGAACTTATTGTATTTTCGATTACTTCCATTATGGATTGCATGTGCAAACAATTCTTTACCAGTCCCAGATTCCCCGCGTAACAGTACTGTTGCTGGTGTATTCGCTCCTAGCTTCGCCTGTTCGATAGCTGCCGTTGTTTCATCTGAATTTCCGACAATATCATCAAATGAATATTTCGCTTCTAATGTACGAATAATTTGCCTTGCTCTATTCAATTCATTTGTTAATTTTTGAATTTCCGACACGTCACGGATAACACCGACGCTTCCTTTCAATATTCCATCCACAATAACTGGTGCTACGTTTACAATTACATCTCGCTTTTTTTGCCCAATCTTCATATGTATTCCGCGCACCGCACGACGCGTTCGAAGTACTTTCATATGCATACTTTCGCCTTCTACAATATCAGTTGTAGCAGGCTTCCCAATAATATCTTCTTCTGTTAAACCCGTTAATTTCGTATATGCTGGGTTAATGACTAAACCTCTTCCTTTTTCATCCACAACCGAAATCGCTTCTTCAGATGAGTTAATAATTGCCTCTAATAGTGTTTGAATTTCTTTTAAGTCTGTAACTTCTTCCGCAAGATCTACAACTTCTGTTATATCTTTAAAAATTGCAAATGCCCCTTGTACCTCTCCTCCTTCTTTTAATATTGGAATACGCGTTGTAATAATTTTCTTTCCATTCTCTAATGTCAGTTCATAATTTACTTCTATTTGTTTCGTACGTATAATGCGAAGTAATTTACTAGTTGGAATGACTTCTAAAATATACTTTCCTATCGCCTCTTCTTTTTTATATCCGATAATACGCTCTGCACTTTTATTAAAAAGACGAACTTGTCCCTCTCGATCAATTACAATCATGCCGTCATGTGTAGAATTTAAAATTAATTCTCCTTGTTGCGTCTGTTCCTCTAACCGCCCAATTAGCCCTTCCTTCTCATGCGCTAATCCTGTAACAATTTTTGCGATATCACCTGGTATAAGAAGAGTGTCTTTTTTCTTTTTTTCTAATAAAACTTTATGTACATCATCTTCACCTGTCATATCAAATATTACATCGATATGCATAGAAAGAAATGGAGTTACACTTTCTCCAATTGTAATCCCGTATTCCTTAGCAATTTGTAGTCCTTTTGCCAACGGATTTATATCAATAATCCCTATAATTTGAAATATATTCGAACTTTGTAACAGATTCAGCAGCGCGCTCCCGCCTTCACCTGCACCAACAATTAATACTTTTTGTTTCATATATTACACTTCCTCTCGAAGTAACTCTGCAATTTTTTTCACACCCTTATCTTACTCGTTCAGCACCCTCTTGACAAACCCCCTTTCCGTATAACATCATTAAAATATACGAAATAATCTGAAAAGGAGCGTTATGTATGCAGCGTTACGTTGCTCTACTATTAGCACTCATCCCTATTTCATTAGCTGTGTTTGGTATAAAGTTAATGAGAGATACTGTATTCGGGATTCCATTTCCACCAATTTCCATACTGTGGTTACAATTTTTAATCGGCGCTCTCTGCTTCGCGCTCGGGTTTTATATCTTTGGTGGCTTCGTCTTGCACCGAGATCGCAAACGAAATAAAGTACAAGCTCGCTTTAGAAGATAGGAATGCCCCACTATTTATAAACAAAAAAATGAGACCGTTACACGCGGTCTCATTTTTTTATTGGCAATAACGTTCTTGCCGTTTCAGGGTAATCAGTAATAATCGCCGATATATTCATATCAAAATATTTACGCATAAGCGTTTCTTCATTAATTGTATAAGGGCGAACTTCTACACCACTTTCCATCGTTAGTTCGGCAATAGCATCTTGAAGATAACGATAATTCGGATGTACTGCTGTAGCCCCCATTTTTTTCGCGTATGCCCACGGACTATGCAAACCTTCGCGATATAAAATTGCTGTTTGAATATCAGGAGCCATCATATGGCACCGTTTCATACTGTAGTGATTAAACGAAGAAAATATAACACGATCCTCTAGACTAAATTTCCGTACAAGCGTTATAACTTCTTCCTCTAAACCTCTGTATGGAATTTTATTATTTTTAAGTTCAATATTAAGTAGCAAACTCGTTTGTTCAAGCCATTCTAATACCTCTTCTAAAAGTGGTATTTTACAAAAACCTACTTTATCACCAAATTTATAACTTGCATCTAACTTGCATAAGTCCTCATATACATAATTCCGAACCGCACCTTTTCCATTTGTTGTCCGGTCCACCGTTTCATCGTGAATGACGACAACTTTTCCATCTTTCGTTAATTGAACATCAAGTTCAATTCCATCCGCTCTAAAAGACTCAGCTGCTTCAAATGAAATCATTGTATTTTCTGGGTACGTTCCAGCCGCACCACGATGTGCAAATATAAGAGTCATCCTCACTCCCCCAATCTTATGCTATACTATACGAAAAAGGAGGTACTTCTATGAGACCATTACAAATCTCTCCAGATACTGCAGTCCGCTTATCAAAAGCACTAGGTGTTCCACTTGAACAACTCATGCATATGCCGCAGCACATTTTAATTCAAAAACTAGTTGAATTAGAAAAACAAAATAAAGACGAAGAATAATACAGTCCTGTTTTTTGCAGGACTTTTTATTATTTTCTATTATATCACGGATGCCTTTCCTACTAAAATCCTTTAACAGATGTACTACGATGTGATTTAGCCGTTCCTTCATCATTTAATAATGAATCACATCTTTTCTTTTTTGTTACACGTCATAAAGAAAGCAGACCATTTATTTATAAGTCCCCATTGCGTCCTAAAAACACGATCATAAAAAACTAGAAGCCCTTTATATTGTTTTTTATTGAACGTGCGGAGCATCCCCTGATTCGTATAGTTCTTTCGCTTTTTCCTCCCCGAATGTAGTTAAAATATAATGTTGCTCTTCTAACGCATCCATTGCTCTAGTTGCTTTACAAACGCTATCTTCTTGAGCATCTGAGAAATAATTGTGATCTTCTACAATTTTACTAAAATCTTTTTTCGCCCATCTATCAGCAATTGCTAAAAGTTCATTTTTCTTCGCAAAGCTACTCTTATTTATAATTTCTTTTAATTTTTTAGTATTACTTTGAATCATTGGGATAGAGCCCGATTTTCGTTCTGCCACCACTTTTTGATGAGTCATGCGATGCATCGCTGTAATGACTTCGCTTTCAGTAGAATTTTCAGTAACATACACATCAACAAAGACCCCATCTACCTCTCTACCTACTATTGTTTGGTCTTCTTTTTTATCTATTTGAGCACTCACTTCTTTATCTACGGGATTATCTGCAAGTTCTAACATTCCAAATGTAACTGCAATAGCAAGAACTCCCATAGCTGCTACTATTCCTAGCCAAGTTGAAATTTTATTTTCCATTCCCCTTCTCCCTATCTATATCTATTTTATTGCCTTATAAAAAACTCACTTACATGTAATATTACTAAAAATAGGTTTTATTTTCCATACTATCAAATAATCTCTTTTTCTCAACAAAATAAAAAGACCAACGAATTATAACATTCATTGGTCTTTAAATAAAAAGTTCATTGGTTTTAAATTTGATATCGAGTATCAATTTCAAGAATTATTAAGCTTTACTAAAACTTAAATCCCTTACTACTTTTACTCTCAACTAGCTTTATGTTCAAGTCTCAGCTTATCCGCAACCATTGCGATAAACTCAGAATTCGTAGGTTTTGCTTTTGACATGGATACTGTATAACCGAATAAGGACGAAATAGAATCAATATTCCCACGGCTCCAAGCTACTTCAATTGCGTGACGAATTGCGCGCTCCACACGGCTTGCTGTTGTATTATATTTCTTTGCGATATCTGGATACAATACTTTCGTAATCGATCCTAATAATTCGATATCATTGTATACCATGGAGATTGCTTCTCGTAAATACATATATCCTTTAATATGAGCGGGTACACCAATTTCATGAATGATACTCGTAATACTCGCATCTAAGTTTTTCGGTTTTCCATCTACTGTTGTGGCTGATCGGAATGATGGTAGTGGACGCTTAATCATAGTGTTTGCTTTACCACTCACTTGACGAATATGACTCGTTAAATTCTCCATATCAAATGGTTTTAATATGAAATATGAGGCACCTAAGTCAACTGCTTTTTTCGTCACATCTTCTTGGCCAAATGCTGTCAACATAATTACGCTAGGCTGTTTTAACCTTTCAATATGTCGCATTTTCTCCAATACAGCTAAACCATCTAAGTGTGGCATAATAATGTCTAAAACGAGTACATCAGGTTGCTTATCTGTTAATAAGTTTAAACACTCTTGACCATTATAAGCAGTACCGATTACTTCCATATCATCTTGAGCGGCTACATAGCTCTCTAACATTGATACTAGTTCTTTATTATCATCCACAAGACATACTTTAATTTTCTCCACAGCTTTTCCTCCCTTACCGAATCGATTCTCCGACATGTGTATCCTTCTAGGCTACATGAATTGTTCGACAATTGTGTGAAAATTCCCTTTTAAAGTTTCTTACTTTCCGATAAAATCACAAAAAAATATGTTTATCGTTCATTTATTCCCTTTCGCAACACATTCCATCATAGAAATACAACGAAACGTTCAACCCTTTCCTTTTATTTTACAACAAAAAACACCTCTTGCGGAGCTTTTACAAAATTTCAACGAATTTTTCAACAGAAAAAGCGAGCTAATAATATATATTAGCTCGCTTTTTTCTCTTGATCATAAATATTAATTCCAGCTTGATGTAACATCCATTCAATATGAACACCATATCCTGATGTTGGATCATTTACAAATACATGTGTAACAGCACCAATTACTTTTCCATTTTGTACAATTGGACTTCCGCTCATTCCTTGTACGATACCGCCCGTTTTCTCTAATAGACGTTTATCTGTTACTTTTATTACCATACCCTTTGTGGCTGGGAATTTTTGCTGCACTGTACTAACAACTTCAATATCAAACGCTTCTACTTTATCTTGATCAATAACTGTTAATATTTTTGCCGGTCCTTCTTTTACTTGATGAGATAATGCGATAGGCATTGCTTTATCCATTATACCGTTTTTCATATTCGTATTTAATTTTCCAAAAATACCATATGGACTATTAATTGTAATATTGCCAATCACTTCACGGTCTGGTGAGAATCTTGCTAATTTCTCCCCTGGATTCCCATGACTACCTCTTTCAATTGATGTAACTGTCGAGCGCATAATTTGTCCATCTTCGACTTGAATCGGCTTTTTCGTATCATTATCAGAAATAACATGACCAAGTGCCCCATATTTCATAGAATCTGGATGAACAAATGTCATCGTTCCAATTCCAGCTGCCGAATCACGGATATACAAGCCAATTCGATAAGACGATTCACCGTTGTCTTTTTGTGGAGTTAGCTTCGTACGAATATATTTTCCATCTCTTAACAATACAAGATTAAGCGGTTCACCTGTTTCTCCACTATTATGAATAAACGGTGCTACATCACTCATTCTTTCAATTGTTTTACCATTAATTTCAGTAATCATATCTCCAATTTGTACACCTGCTGTTTCACCAGGAGATATTTTACCTTTTTCAGTTTGAATTAAATGATGGCCTACAACAAGTACACCTTTTGTATTTAATTTCACACCAATTGATTGTCCACCTGGAATCACTTTAAAATCTTTTAACACTTTCACATTTACTTTTTTCACTGGAAAACCAGCAAGCTGAAATACCATATCAGCTTCACCATTTTGATGAGAATTTACCATAAGTCCTTGTTTTTGTTCATTTGAACTCACTGTAAATACATGACGATTTGTGGATGAAGCTTTGAAAACTGGTAATGATGATATTTCTGATTGTTGCCCTTCAAAAACAACAAGTTGTTTCGGTGATGAAATAAACGTTCGAAGCGGTTTAAAACATCCAATAAAAACTAAAGAAACAAGGAGACAAAGACCTATTATTTTTCGAAATTTTTCTAATTTCAACTTGTTCACTCTCCTCGCTCCTACCCCACATTCAGCCTCTTGGCTTCACTTTTTAATCTCTCCTTGCAGTGCTTTATTTATAACCGGAAGAATTAAGAAATCGTCATTTGAGAAAAAAAGCTATCCATTACTGGATAGCCTCTGCTGTCTGTTTAAAATGATGCGCTTGCGTAAGTAATTCTTTCGCATGCTCTGTCGTTAAATCTGTGATTTCCACACCAGAAATCATTCGAGCTATTTCTGTTACTTTATCCTCCATAGTTAAAACAGTAACTGATGTAATTGTCCGATCATTCGCTACTTGTTTTCGAATAAATAAATGTGAATCTGCCATTGAAGCTACTTGAGGTAAGTGCGTAATACAAAGTACTTGCGAGTTTACTGATACTCGATAAATTTTTTCCGCAATAGCCTGTGCGACCCGGCCACTTACACCCGTATCCACTTCATCAAAAATAACAGATGCAACCCCTTGATGCTTAGAAAAAATGCTTTTTAAAGCTAAAATGATACGAGATAACTCTCCGCCAGAAGCAACCTTTGAAAGTGGTTTTAGCGGCTCTCCTGGGTTCGTTGAAATATAAAATTCCACATGATCGTAACCATCCGCCGTAAGTCTTACCGGCGCACCTTCCACAAGGGGCTCTTCTGCATTTCCTTCTCTCTTCATAATTCTCACTTCAAATTTCGTTTTTTCCATATATAATTCTTTTAATTCCTGATGAATTGCATTTGTAAGGTGTTCTGCAAGCTCATGACGCATATTACTTAACAACGTTGCTTCTTTCATAATAACACTTTCTAATTCCTTCAACTGTTTCTTCGTCGTTTCAATATGAACGTCTTTATTTTCAATCGTAAAAATTTCCTGTTCAATTTTATCAGCATACGCTAAAATCTCTTCTACATTATTTCCATATTTTCTCTTTAGCATACGAATTTCATTCAAACGTGTTTCGATTTCATCTAAACGATTTGGATCATATTCCATCATATCGAGCTTTTCCCTCAGTTGATAGGCAACCTCTTCTAATAAGTAATAGCTATTTGCAATTGAATCATGATTCTCTTGATACACTTCATCTAAATGTGTAATACTTTCCATTTGCCCCATTGCACTTCTTACATTATCTAATCCTTGTCCGTCGGCACTTAAAGAACGATATGCATCACCTAACGCTTTATAAATCTTTTCAAAATTAGAAATTTGCAATCGTTCCTCAGTTAATTCATTTTCTTCATCCATCTTTAAATCCGCCTTGCGAATTTCCTCGTGCTGAAATTGAATTAAATCTAAGCGATGTGCCATTTGTTGCTCATTTTCACTTAACGATTTCAATTGTTTTTTTAATTTTTCATAGTCAGCGTATACGTTTTGATATATGTCTAATTGTTTAACGATTCGATCCCCATCAAAGTGATCAAGCATAAACAGATGTCGTTCTTCATTCATTAAATCTTGCGTTTCGTGCTGTCCGTGAATATCAACAAGTGTTTTCCCAATTTCTTTTAATATGCTAAGTGTAACAAGCTTCCCATTTACACGACATACACTCTTCCCGTTCGCAGCAATATCACGCTTTAAAATAATCATACCATCTTCTATTTCTATATCTAACTCTTCTGCCTTTTCAATACATGGATGCTTCTCATCTTCAACATAAAATAGCCCTTCAATCTCAGCCTTTTCTGTTCCATATCGAACAAATTCTGCTGACCCACGGCCACCTACAAGTAAACTAATTGCATCAATAATAATCGATTTTCCGGCCCCTGTTTCACCGCTTAAAACCGTTAAACCTTTTTGAAAAGAAATATTTAATGCTTCAATAATAGCAAAGTTTCTAATCGATAATTCCGATAACAATGCCCCATTCACCTCGTTATAAAATAATCCCTTACTAAAGGATTTTCTCAGTTCTTCATTCAAATAATCATGCTATATATTTGTATGTATATACTCTTCTAACCCGCTTCATTGTACCAAACATTTGTTTTACGGGTCAATCCATCTATTTTTTAACTTTACGCAAACAAAATATTATATTACAATTGAAAATTCATATTTTTAACCAATAAAAATATCTTGTTCACTTTCCACTTTACGATGGAAAGCAAACAAGATTTTTTGTTACAACATATTTAAGAAACGATCAGAGACAACACCTGTATCGTCAGGTGTACGGCAAATAATTAAGCAAGTATCATCACCACAGATGGTTCCGATGATCTCATCCCACTCTAAATGATCAATAAGTGCTCCAAGTGAATGAGCGTTACCAGGCAATGTTTTTAGCACAAGCATATGTCCTGCTGTGTCTAATTTCACAAATGAATCCACTAGATTTCGTTTTAATTTTTGTAACGGGTTAAATCGTTGATCTGCTGGCAAGCTATATTTATAGCGCCCATCATGTAATGGCACCTTCACTAAGTGCAGTTCTTTAATATCGCGCGATACTGTTGCTTGCGTTACATTAAATCCCTCATTACGTAAAATATCAACTAATTCATCTTGTGTTTCAATTTCTTTGTTTGCAATAATTTCCCTGATTTTAATATGGCGCTGACCTTTATTCATACATTTGCACCTCACACTATCTCTTACCATAGTTTAAACATTGGTATACTTCACTTATTTATGTTAACTTATAATTCGTTTCTTGTACACAATTGTTTTTACAATCATTATACAATTACAGCAAAAAGAGGAACAACATATGTTATTCCCCTTTCCCTTTTTGTTTTAGAACGTCATGCGCTTCTGTAACAACTTGCTCTATAGAAATCGGAGAATGATTTTCGCCATTCTCACGTTCACCATGCCATTTCAGATGAATTAAAAATTCAATATTACCATCCCCACCCGTAATTGGTGAGAATGTTAAACCTTCCACATCATAGCCTTCTTTTAAAGCAAACTCGACAATCATTTCTACAACAGCTTCATGTACTTTTCTATCACGAACGATACCTTTTTTCCCAACTTGCTCTCTTCCAGCTTCAAACTGCGGTTTAATTAACGCTGCTACATCTCCGTTAGGCATAAGCATTGTTTTTAAAACTGGCAGTATAAGCTTTAATGATATAAATGAAACATCAATACTTGCAAATTGAGGTAAACCACGTTCTAAGTCTGCTGGTGTCACGTAACGGAAGTTTGTTCGTTCCATTACAACAACACGCTCATCTTGACGTAATTTCCACGCTAGTTGATTGTATCCTACATCTAATGCATAAGATAATTTCGCTCCATTTTGAAGCGCGCAATCTGTAAAGCCACCAGTTGATGAACCAATATCTATCATAACTTTATCTTGTAAATCAAGATGAAATGTCTCTAATGCCTTTTCAAGTTTATAACCACCACGACTTACATACGGCATAACTTGTCCCTTCACCGTAATCTCAGTATCTTGCGAGATTTTCTCTCCTGGCTTATCAAGTCTCATCTCATTTGCATATACGAGTCCGGCCATAATGGCGCGCTTTGCTTTCTCACGCGTTTCTATAAGTCCTCGCTCTACTAATAGTACATCTACTCTTTCTTTTTTTACGCTCATTTGTTACGCCCTTTTTTGTTTTGATGGAATCATTGTATGAATACGGTCTACAACAGCATCTGTCGTTAAACCAATTTCTTCTAATAATTTTGTTACACTTCCGTGCTCTATGAAGCGGTCTGGAATACCCATTCGTTCAACTAATGCACTATGGTAACCATTTTCAGATGCAAATTCAACTACTCCTGTTCCAAAACCACCGATTAAACAAGCTTCTTCAATCGTTAAAATCGGTATATTCTTTCCTAGAAGATCATGTAAATATGCTTCATCCATTGGTTTAATAAAGCGAGCATTCACTACTTTCACTGAAACCCCAGCTTTTTCAAGACGCTCAGCTGCTTCCATTGCCATTGGTATTGTCGTACCAAATGTTAAAATAGCTGCTTGTGTACCCTCTTTTAACGTCTCCCACGTACCGATTGGAATCGCCTTTAATTCTTTATCCATATGAACGCCAAGTCCATTACCGCGAGCATAACGCAATGCGATTGGTCCATCTTCATATTGCATCGCCGTATAAACTAAATGTTGCCCTTCATTTTCATCTTTCGGCATCATAAGCACCATATTCGGCAAGTGACGTAAGAATGAGATATCAAATACGCCTTGATGCGTTTCACCATCTGCTCCTACTAATCCCGAGCGATCTATTCCGATGAAAACATTTAAATTTTGGCGGCATATATCATGAACAACTTGGTCATATGCTCTTTGTAAAAACGTTGAATAAATCGCTAAGAATGGCTTCATTCCTTGCGTTGCCATACCTGCTGCCATTGTTGTAGCATGCTGTTCTGCAATACCTACATCAATCATACGATCTGGGAATTCTTTTTGGAATTTCTCAAGTTTTGATCCAACAGGCATTGCAGGTGTAATTGCTACGATACGCTCATCCGCTCTCGCTAGCTTAAGTACTGTTTCACTAACGACAGCACTCCATGCTGGTGCAACTTCTTTCGGCTTAACGAAGTCACCTGATTCAATTTTATAAGGTCCTGTTCCATGCCAAGTTCCAATAACGTCACTCTCAGCCGGTTTATAACCTTTTCCTTTTTTCGTAATAACGTGAACAAGCACTGGGCCTTTTGTTTTCTTTGCATATTGCAACGTTTCGAATAACTTTTCATAATCATGCCCATCGACTGGACCTAAATATGTAAAGCCTAACTCTTCGAAAAAGACACCAGATACTAGTAAATATTTAAGACTATCTTTTATTTTCTCTGCTGTCGCAGCCACTTTCCCGCCAACTGCTGGGATTTTCTTTAATATATACTCTAATTCATCTTTTACCCAGTGATATTTTCCTGCGGTACGTAAACGACCGAGCACATTATGAAGCGCACCAACGTTTGGTGCAATTGACATTTCATTATCATTCAAAATAACAATCATGTCTGTTTTTTCATGTCCAATATGGTTCAATGCCTCTAAAGCCATTCCGCCTGTTAAAGCACCATCTCCAATAATTGGTATAACATATTCTTTCGTTTTCTTTAAATCACGTGCCAGAGCCATTCCCATTGCAGCCGATAACGAAGTCGAGCTATGACCAGTTTCCCATACATCGTGCTCACTCTCGCAACGTTTCGGGAAACCACATAGACCTTGATATTGCCTTAATGTACCAAACTCTTTCGCACGTCCAGTTAAAATTTTATGTACATAGGATTGATGTCCTACATCCCATAAAAATTTATCTTGCGGGCTATCAAATAATTTGTGCAGAGCAATTGTGAGTTCTACTACACCTAAATTAGGTGCAATATGTCCACCTGTTTGAGAGAGCTCTTCAATTAAAAACTTACGAATATCCTCACTCAATCCCTCTAGTTCACTGATAGACATATCTTTCAAAAAACTAGGGTTTTGAATTTGCGTTAGATCCACATGGATCACTCACTTTCATTTCATAATCTGTCAACATGTCAAATATTATAAAAAACATTTACACAAAACAAGAAATTCTCTTTTCTATTTTTCGTCTTGTCCCGCTATTAACCAGTCTATTGCGCCCTAATCCTATTATAAACCATATTTCTTTAGGCGATGAAAAAAATAGCCGCTAACACGAAGTGATAACGGCAATGTAATCTACATATATTTTTGCCAATAACAAGAAAAGAAAAACCTTTTCCTACATTTATATCATAAAATGATGAATGACTCAACAAATGAAAACGCTGTTATATTAGTTATTACGTTTTGCAATCAAATCACAAATAGATAGTAAATATTCATCTTGTAATTGCAAGGAACTAATCGCACCTTTTGCTTCTGCAATTGTTTCTTCTAAAATATCCTTTGCTCTATCTACAGTAAACAACGTTGTATATGTGCTCTTTTCATTAGAAAGATCGCTACCAATCGGTTTTCCAATCTCTTCTTCAGTTCCTTCGACATCTAAAATATCATCTCGAATTTGGAAAGCTAGACCGATATATTTGGCAAACGTAAGCAACTTTTCTTCTTGCTCTTCTGTCGCATCAGAAAGTATCGCACCCGCAAGTACAGCAAATTCAAGCAGTTTTCCGGTCTTATGTTTATGGATGTACTCCAATTCATCAATCGTAAGGCGTTTCCCTTCAGCTTCCATATCTGCCACTTGTCCGCCAACCATTCCTTCTGGTCCTGCTGCTTTTGCAAGTTCAAGTACAAGTCTTACTTTTTTTTCGGCAGAAATTTCTTTTTGCTCATATGCCATAATAACTTGAAAAGCATACGTCAATAAGCCATCTCCAGCTAAAACTGCCATCGCTTCACCAAATACTTTGTGATTTGTGGGCTTTCCTCTTCTTAAATCATCATCATCCATACAAGGTAAATCATCATGAACTAATGAATATGTATGAATCATTTCAAGAGCACAAGCTGCACCTACTCCAAGATTTCTTTCTTTCCCAAACGCTTGTAATGTTGCAAACAAAAGTAACGGGCGGAGACGTTTTCCACCCGCTTCCAAAGAATATGCCATCGCTTCACGAAGTACATTTGGACATTGTAATTCATTTGCATAGCTTACAAGTTTTTCTTCTACGAAAGTTTTACTTTCTTTCAAAAAAGTATCAAAAGCAATCGTCACTATGCTTCATCTCCTAAAGCAGTAAACGGTTCAAGCTCTCCATCTTCCCCAAGAATAACTGCCATTTGTTCTTGTACATTCTTCAGCTTCTCATCACAAAGCTTAGATAATTCCATACCTTCTTTAAAATAAGAAATCGCTTCTTCTAAAGGTACGTCACCTTGTTCTAGCTTAGAAACAAGATGCTCAAGTTGCGAAATTGCCTCTTCAAAGCTTAATTTATTTTCCATTATTCAATTCACGCTCCTCTATGCCTGATACGCTACAATCTAGTATTCCATCTTGTAATTGAACTGAAACAGCATCTCCAAGGCTTACATCTTTCACACTTTTTAACACTTGCTTCTCTTCATCATATACAAGCCCGTACCCCCTCATCATTACTTTAAGCGGACTTAACGCTTCAAGTTTTTGAGCAGCTCTTACAAAGGCAAATTCTTTCGTTTGAAGTAACGTTTGCATTTCACGTTGTAATTGCTTTTGCAACGTTTCAACAGCTACCTTCGTTTGCATAATTTTTTGAGATGGGTGGTGCTTCTCTAAATAAAATGAAAGTTGCTTTAACTGATTCACCTTTTTATCAATATAGCGCTCTTTCGCTAAAACAAGCTGTTCTAGCGCTCTATCTAATTGCTCTTCCTTTTGCTCATATACTTGTCTTGGATAACGGAACGCATACGATTTTTGCAACACTTGTAGTTTTTCTTCTTTTTTATGTACTAACTCTCTCATTGCTCTTTGCAATCTCAGAGTTCTTTGTAATACCTTTTCTTGTAACTCTATAATGTTAGGTGCTGCCAGCTCAGCTGCTGCAGTCGGTGTTGGCGCGCGTAAATCTGCAACAAAATCTGCGATTGTAAAATCCGTTTCATGGCCTACTGCCGAAATAATAGGAATTTCACTCTTAAAGATTGCTCTTGCAACCATTTCCTCATTGAAAGCCCATAATTCCTCAATAGAACCTCCACCACGACCAACGATTAGTACATCTATCTCTCCCATTTCATTCGCTGTACGAATCGCTTGTACAATCGAGGGAGCCGCTGACTCCCCTTGTACAAGTACCGGAAATACAATAACATTCCCAATTGGATAACGACGTTTAATCGTTGTTATAATATCACGAATCGCTGCTCCTGTTGGCGACGTAATCACACCTATTGTTTTAGCGTAAGAAGGAATCGCTTTTTTATAAACTTGAGAAAAAAGTCCTTCTTCTTCTAAACGAACTTTTAACTGTTCGTACGCTAAATGTAAATTCCCGACTCCGTCAGGCTGCATGTCTTGAATATAAATTTGATAAGAACCACTCGCCTCGTAAACAGAGATTTTCCCTTTCACGAGTACCTTCATCCCATTTTCAGGTTTGAATTTAATATTACG
Organism: Bacillus sp. AP50; assembly: GCF_040492675.1. Lineage (NCBI taxonomy): Bacteria > Bacillati > Bacillota > Bacilli > Caryophanales > Bacillaceae > Bacillus > Bacillus sp. AP50. The sequence continues at coordinate 18,210 of NZ_JBEUTW010000035.1, read as the reverse complement.
ATTATGGCCCGCAAACATAACCGCTGCGATTCTTGCATTTTCATCTTTCAATGTAAAATACATGTGGCCACGGCTATGATTTTTAAAGTTGGAAATTTCACCTTTTAACCAAACAGACTGCAAATGCGGATCATATTCTATTTTTGTTTTTATATAGCGTGTTAACGCTGTAACGGTTAAATATTGCTTCTCCATTTCTCTCTCCTCATAGCCGACTCAAATTATTTACAAACGACACCTGCACGTTTGGCAGATTCAACAGTATTATGAAGAAGCATTGTGATTGTCATTGGACCAACACCCTTTGGCACAGGTGTAATGTAACCCGCAACATCTAACACGTTGTCAAAGTCAACATCACCACAAAGTTTTCCTGTTTCTAAACGGTTAACACCAACGTCAATTACAACCGCTCCTTCTTTAATATAATCCGCTGTTATCATTTTAGGTCGTCCAACAGCTACGATTAAAATATCAGCTAACTTCGATAACTCTTTCATATTTTGCGTCTTAGAATGACAATATGTTACAGTGGCATTTTCATTTAAAAACAATTGTCCCACTGGTTTACCGACAATATTACTTCTTCCAATTACTACTACATGTTTTCCAGAAATATCAAGATTTGTTTCTTTTACTAATTCTACAATACCATGCGGTGTACATGGAAGGAATGTATCTTGTCCCGTCATCATACGTCCCACGCTGATTGGGTGAAATCCGTCTACATCCTTTTCTGGTGAAATTCTTTCAATGATAGCTTTTTCTTCAATATGTTTTGGTAAAGGTAATTGCACTAATATGCCATTAATACGGTCATCGCCATTTAAGCGATCGATTTCAGCAAGCAAACGTTCCTCAGTAATTGTTTCAGGAAGTTCAATTAGCTCTGAGTAAATCCCTACTTGTTCACAGCCTTTTTCTTTTCCTTTCACATAAGAACGAGATGCTGGATCTTCTCCAACTAAAATAACTGCTAATCCTGGTACAATACCTTGCTCTTTCAACTTCACAACTTCTTCTGTTAATTGTGCTCGTTTTTTCTCCGCAACTTCATTTCCTTTGATGATTACTGCTACCATTTTAAGATTCCCCCTTAAAGAATTTACAGTGTATCTTTTATATTAGATAAAACGCCGTTAATAAAACGACGAGATTCCTCATCCCCAAATGTTTTTGCAATTTCAATTGCTTCGTTAATTGTTACGTTGTGTGGAATTTCTTCCATGTACTTCATTTCATACACAGCTACACGTAAAATACTGCGATCAACAATACTAATACGCTCAAGCTTCCACTTTTTTAAGTTTTGACGAATCGCTTCATCGATTGCTTCTTTATTTTCTACAAAACCTACTACAAGTGACTCTAGAAACTCATTTGTTTCTTCGCCTTCATCCAGCGTGTTTTCCACTGCTACTTTCGGTTCTAATTCACCTGTAATATCCATTTGGTATAATGCTTGCATTGCTCTTTCTCTAGCCGTCCTACGTTTCATTGTAACTCTCCTTTATGCTTCAAGTCTTTCCTTATACTTTGTTATATTATTATAATTTATAAGCCGTCAATTCACTTACTCTTACAGTTTTCATTGATTTTCCAACCTTATAATACAATGATAATAACACAATTTATCGTTTCACACACGGGTTACAAGGCTGAAAAATAATAAAAAGATTAACTTCAAGTTCCATATCTTATCACAATGTACGTTTTTTGGAAAAACGACACATTTCCTTGTTTATTTCTTATTTTTTGAAATAGTATAATAATTAGAGGGTTGTAATTTGTGAAGAAATGAAACGATAAAAAAGATGCCTATGTTACTAGGCACCTTTTCATTCTTACACTGGTTCGATTTCTGTTTTTTGTGTTTCGAATGTTACGCCAACGATGTGAACATTCACTTCTTTTGGCTCAAGTCCTGTCATTGTAAAGAGTGCTTGGCGAATATTGTCTTGAATCTTTTGTGCAACAACTGGAATTGCTACACCAAAATACATTACAACATAAAGGTCAACGATAATATCTTCGTTTGCTAATTCAACCTTTACACCTTTACCATGATTTTTCTTACCTAACTTCTCAACAACATCTGTAGCAAAATTACCGCGCATTGCCGCTACACCTTCTACTTCAGCAGCTGCAATACCTGCAATTACTTCAATTACTTCTGGTGCAATTTCTACTTTACCAAGAGTTGTATCTTGACCCATATCTAACATATGTTCAGCCATGAAAAAAACCTCCTTTAATGTATCACTGCGTCACAAGTTCATGCTCTTCCAAAAATTTCGTATTAAACTCACCTTTTACAAAATCAGGATGATCTAGCAATTGCAAATGGAACGGGATTGTTGTATGTACGCCTTCAATGACAAATTCACTAAGTGCGCGCTTCATTTTTGCAATTGCCTCTTCACGTGTTTTTCCGTGAACAATTAATTTAGCAACCATCGAATCATAGAAAGGTGGGATTGAATATCCCGGATATACAGCTGAATCGACGCGAATACCAAATCCTCCTGGTGGTAAGTACATTTCTACTTTACCTGGAGATGGCATAAATTTTTTGGCAGGGTTTTCCGCATTAATTCGACATTCAATTGCCCAACCATTAAATTGTACTTCTTCTTGCTGTAACGATAACTTTTCTCCTGAAGCAACAAGAATTTGCTCTTTAATTAAGTCCATTCCCGTTACCATTTCAGTAACCGGATGCTCAACCTGAATTCTCGTATTCATCTCCATGAAATAAAAGGTTTTCGTTTTATATTCATAAATAAACTCAACCGTACCAGCACCTGTATAATCAACCGCTACCGCCGCTTTAACTGCCGCTTCACCCATCTGCTTGCGAATATCTTCATCAAGTGCAGGTGATGGACTTTCTTCTAGTAGTTTTTGCAAACGGCGCTGAATTGTACAATCACGCTCTCCTAAATGAATGGCATTTCCGTGTGTATCTGCCATTATTTGAATCTCAACATGGCGGAAATCTTCAACGTACTTTTCTAAGTATACACCAGGGTTCCCAAAAGCGGTACTAGCTTCTTGCTGTGTAATTTGAATTCCTTTTATAAGCTCTTCTTCATGGCGTGCAACACGAATACCTTTTCCGCCGCCACCTGCAGTCGCTTTAATAATAACTGGATATCCAATTTGATTAGCAAGCTCGATCGCTTCTTCGGTATTTTTAATAATCCCTTGTGAACCTGGTACAATCGGAACCCCTGCTTCTTTCATTGTATCACGAGCAACGTCTTTTGTGCCCATCTTTGAAATAGCTTCTGGACTTGGACCGATAAAAATCAAGTTACATTCACGGCATAATTCTGCGAAATCTGCATTCTCTGCTAAAAATCCGTATCCCGGATGAATAGCATCGCAGCCTGTTAACTTCGCAACGCTAATAATGTTCGTCAAATTTAAATAGCTTTCTTTCGAAATCGTTGGTCCTACACAATACGCCTCGTCTGCAATCTGTACGTGAAGTGACTCTTTATCTGCTTCTGAATAAATTGCAACTGTTTCAATATCCATTTCTTTACAAGCACGAATAATTCGTACAGCAATTTCCCCACGATTGGCTATTAATACTTTTTTTATCATCACAAAGACTCCCTTATTACGCTTTTACAAGAAATAGCGGTTGTCCATACTCAACAAGCTGTCCGTTATTAACAAGAATTTCAACAATTTCGCCCTCTACATCAGCATCAATTTCGTTAAATAACTTCATAGCCTCGACAATACACACGATAGAATCTTTCGATACTCTATCCCCAACACTTACATATGGAGGTGTATCAGGCGAAGAAGAAGAATAGAATGTACCTACCATCGGTGATGTGATTTTATGTAGGTTTTCATTTTGAACAGCCTTCTTCTCTTCTTGTTTTGGCGCTTCTGCTTGTGCTGCTGCTACTTTCGTTTCAACTTCAACAGGCGCTACTGGTTGCATAGCTTGTTTTGCTGCAGGTGCTTGCACAGCAACAACTTCATTACCACGCTTTTTCATTTTGATTGTTGTACCGTCTTTTTTGTATTCAAATTCATCAATATTAGAGCTATCAATTAATTTAATTAATTCGCGAACTTCTTGAATTTTAAACATGTAAAATCCACTCCCATACTCTTGTTTGTCCCGTTTTTACAGATTCTCGTCACGAAAACTAGATTGACTGTAAAAATACGATGTATTCTATTAGAAAATATATTTCATTAACTAATAGAAATATTTACTATTTCCATCTTACGATAAATTTTTTAAACATTCCAATTTATATTTCTTTATAATAAATCGAAACTCCTGTAAAAATATTATTCCAATAAAAATTTAATACCTAGTAATAATACCAAGTTTCACACGAAATTGGCAAGACCACTTCTTAAAAAACATTCACTACTTTTTCAAAACGTTACACAGCAAACATGCCATTCACTCTTCACCACACCTATAGTCAATAACATATTTTTACCAAATATTTTTTTTTGTTTACACACCGTTCATCATTCCTTCATATAAGAATAGTATGTTCAAAGTGTAGAAAATATATTGTGTCGAGGTGTGGAAATATGATATGGCTCATTCTCTTTTTACCTGCTGTAATCGTTTGGGCATGCGTTCTTTGCATCCACGTCAAATCCGGAAAAAGTAATCATCAGTACCATGAACCATTAATCTTTTACTCACAACGTGTTTCTCCATTCCGAGCTGAACATAGTAAAAATAATTACAAAGACGCAATAGAAAAAAGCTATCGAAAATGATAGCTTTTTTCTATTCACACGTACTTACATACTCTTTTTACTATTTGCATACCCTTTGCTTAGTAAAAGATAATAATCCGTAGGGAAATCCCTACGGATTAAAGTTTCACTTATTTCGCTGGTGGATCAAATTTCACACCTACATCTTTTGATCCGCCTTCACTTCTTACAAGTTGAATAATTTTATTTGCTTCTTTCTGTGAATGTTTTGCCGCTTTAACCGTTACTCTAATATCAGTACCATCAGCTCTTACAAGAGCATCTGGATATCCTCCTTGAGATTTAATTACTGTCTCAAGTAATTCTTGCTTCGTTTCCATTGTCGTAATGGCATCAAAATTTTCTTTCGCTTTATTCTTTTCTGTTGCTGAAGCTTTTGTTGAACTCATCACTTCTTGTAATTTTGCTTTTTGTTCACTACGCTGATCTTCCATTTGCATACGTAAAGCTGTGAAATTCTCATCACTTGATTGAACTGATACATTGCCCTCTTTTTTACTTGTTTCTTTTTTTGCATTTTCTTTTTTGTCTGTTTCTTTATTTGTTGTTTCTTTGCTTGTATTTTCTTTTTTCGGAGTTTCTTTAGGCGCTTCGTTTGTTACTGCTTTATCAGTACCTTGTTTTTCTTGTCCAATCTTTTCACCTGTTGCTGGCGATGCTGTATTCATTTTGTCAGGAGTTGTCACGTAATACACAGATAGTACAACAACTAAACTTAACATCGTTAATAACCAAACTGTTTGTTTTTTTAACACTTTATTTCCTCCCTATCAATTTTTCGGTGAAACTGAAACGCGATGGGCCGGTACATCTAGCAGCCTTATCACAGCTTCTTTTACCATTGCTTTAACTTGTATATTATCCACTCCCTTTGCTACGACAAGAACACCACGTACTTTCGGCTTCTCTGTTCGTAAAACAACAGGAGTTTCTTTATCCCCTTCACGTATAATGACAGTCTTTTCATCAAGAGACTCGTCCTCTACTTCTCTCTTACCGCCTGTTTTATCTGTTTCACCTGTTGTTTGTGAGCGTTTCACTGTATTTTTTTCTAAAATTTTTTCTTCAGATGAATCTAAATTCACTTTAATCGTTACGTCTTTTACTCCTGCTATTTCTTCTAAAGCAGTTTTTAATTCTTGTTCATACGCTTTTTCATATTTTTCTACATTTGACATACTATCATTACTTTTTTGTCCGAAAGTTGGTACGTCTTTTTCTTGGTTTTGAGTTTTTTGTTCTTTAAATACAGGTACTTCTTCTTTTTTACTTGAAAAGAGACTACTAGAAAACATAAGCAAAATTCCAAGTATGAGTAGGACAAGTAAAAACTTAGGTGTTACCTTTTTACCCTTCTCGTTGCTTTCTTTTTGATCCCCATTCAATAAGTTTCGAAAAAATGAGAACTTCGAATTTTTATCTTTATTGTCCATTTACTCTACCTGTCCTCCCTTCCATCTGAACTTGGATTTGTTTACCCTCTAGTTGCCACCTGCTTGAAAAGAAATCTTTCATTTCTCCATTCGTTTCTTCCACTTTTTTTGGAGGCTCTTTCGTGTTAATTTCAATTGGCTTTACTGTTTCGATTGCATCATTTTTACTACGTTCTTTTTCTTTCAACGTCACAACAACAGATTGAATATCTTTCGCTGACTTTACTTCTTCTATATTTTCTGCTGCGACTATTTGTATTTCAGAGACAGCCATACCATACTTTTTCTCAAACTCTTTTCCTACTTCTTTTTTCATTTTGGTAGCCATCTCTTCTAAACTATATGCACGTGTTAGAGCTTGTATTTCTTTTTTCTTCGAATCTATTGAATTTTTTACAGATCCTTCTGCTACGTACTTTTCTTCATTAAAATTTGCAATTACTTCATTTACATCTGTCTGCAATAGTTTAAAAAGGGGTGTTAAAATTAATACGACTAACAAAAGACTTACAACGAATTTAACGTATTTTTGCAAATTCGAATTTGGAAGAATAAGATGAAGCATTGTCGCTAAGAGCAAAAAAACGATAATATTTCTGATCCACTCTGTAACAAATTGCATACTCTTCACCTCCTACCGCATCATAAGTGTAATATTCCCCGCAGCAATAATAATTGTAATACTTAAAAAGAACATAAATGATACGATAGCTAAGCAAGCAAATACGTAAATGATGCTTCTTCCAATAATGTCTAAACATTGAATAATTGCTCCGCCGCCAACCGGTTGTAATACTGCTGCTGCGAATTTATAAATAAATGCAATACAGAAAATTTGAATCGCAGGAAAAGCAACAATTAAGCATAAAATGACGAGCCCAATAATTCCGACTGTGTTTTTCAATAATCCTGATGCGCTAATAACAGTATCCGCCGCTTCCGTAAACATCCTTCCAACTACTGGAATGAAGTTTCCTGTTACAAATTTAGCAGTTTTCACAGCTATGCCATCAGCAACGGCTGTCGCTGTTCCTTGTACAGATAATACCCCTAAAAAAATCGTTAAGAAGATACCGATAATCCCAACGCTAACGTTTTGCAGAAGCTTGGACAATTTTGTAACTTTATATTGATCACTCATTGTACTTACAATACTTAATATCGTTGCCAGTAATAAAAGCGGTAGAACGATATAATTCATAAGAAGCCCGCTTGTATTCATTAAGAAAATGATAATCGGATGAAAGAAAGATACAGATACAACCCCGCCACCAGTCGCTATAAGCGCCAATAAAATTGGCAATAGCGCTAATATGAAATCTACCATTGTTTGTATCGTTTCTCTTGCATATGTCATAACGACATAAAAACTATTTAAAGCAAAAATAATAAGTACCATATATACAACAGCATCAGCAATTTTACTTACACTACTTTTTGAAAAAGCGGATTGCAGTGATTGCAACAATGCACTAAAGATTGTGAGCATAATGAGTGTGCCAAGCAGTTTTCCATTAGCTGCAAGCTCATGAAATAAATATTTTAATAACCCTATCATCCACTCTTTTAGAGAGAATTCTTTTTCTCCCTTTACAAACTCCATAAAACTCCCTTTTTGACTCTCTGGCAAATAGCCACCATATTTTGTAACAAGCCCGTCCCAAAATTGCTTCACATCTTCAATTCCGAGCTTATCCAATTGTTGATCAACGACGTTTGTTTCTACAGGAGAAGCTTGTACAACAACCGGTAAAGAAAAGAAAAGGAAGCAAGCAAATAGCAGCTTAGCTTCAAACCTCCTCAACATTCACTCCCCCTTATCCCGTCGGTAAAAATCCGAGAATAGTTTCAATTACAACCGTCAAAATAGGAATTGCCATAACGAGAATTAAGATTTTCCCAGCAAGTTCAATTTTCGAAGCGATGGCACCTTGACCAGCATCTTTTGTAATTTGAGCTCCAAACTCGGCAATATAAGCAATTCCAATAATTTTTAGTAACGTTTCCACGTAGACGTTGCTAACCTTCGCTTCACTCGCTACTCTCTCAATCATTTGTAAAATAGAATGAATTTGATCGATTAAAATAAGAAACATCACGCTACCTACGAACACAATAAATAAAGATGTAATACTAGATTTATGCTGGTTCAAAACAGCAGCTAAAAACGTAGCAACGAGGCCTAATCCGACAATTTGTATAATTTCGATTCGAACCGCCTCCTTTACTGGAAGAGAAAGACACTTTTAATCTTGTCGAATAGCGTATTAATTAAAAATGCAACATGAAATAAAATGACGACAAAACCGACAAGGATAACCCAATTTGCAATATCCTCACGCTTCAATTCTTTTAGTACAGTATGAATGAAAGCTAAAACAATGCCGATTCCGGCGATTTGAAATATTAATCCAACATCAATGGACATCGCCTTTCTCCCCCCTATAGCAGTAAAATTACAATAAGTAGCCCTGCTAGTACCCCTAAGCTCTTAATCATTTTTTCGTATTGCAGTTGTAAAGCTTTCGCTTCCTCTTCTTCTCTCTCCAAATGTGTAATACATAAGCGAATATGTTTTTGTTGTGATTCACGATCATGTTGCCCGAGCGTTTCACCAAATTGCTGCAGTATTTCATACTCGGTTTGTTGAAAAGCCGTCAACTTCCAATTCTCTTTCAAACTATCTATCCAAGCTTCCCTTACTGTTTGTTCTCCACTTTCTAGTTTTTTAGCGAAACTTTGAAATATCCAATTTAATGGCTTTGGCATTTGTTTAACTAATCGCTCGGCAGCCTCAGATAAAGGTGTGTGTCCATACATAATTTCTGCCTCTAATGATTGAAGTGCTGATTTTAATAACCTAAGTTGCCTCGGTCTCTCACTGTATCTTTTAGCGTACGAAAACCCGAAAAAGGTGCTGACCGCAACGATTAACACTGCACCAAATATTTTCACCATACGCCCTCAGCCTTTCTATTTGATAACACTGGTTTTCCATATTTATCTTTCACCTGCATAACCGTTCCTGGACCCCTCGCTTTTGACAACTCCACAAGCCTATCAAATATACCAAGCTCTAGCACTGCCTTGAGCGATGGACGTCTCACAACATCCTCATAGGAAAATCCGTGTGCGCTTATAAAAAGCTGGACACCTGCATGCACTGCCTCCATAATTGCTTCACTATCTTCTTTACGGCCAATTTCATCTACGATCAAAATATCAGGACTCATAGAACGAATCATCATCATCATTCCTTCTGCCTTTGGACATGCGTCTAACACATCGACTCGGGTACCAAAATCATATTGCGGGATCCCTTTCACACAACCAGCAATTTCTGACCGTTCATCAACGATCCCCACTTTACAGGAAGGAATTTCCGAAGCACTTACCCCTTGACTCATGCAACGTGCTACATCTCTTAAGAGTGTCGTTTTTCCCGTTTGGGGAGGGCCAATTACCATCGTGTTTAACCACCTTTTTTCATACAAATATGGCAAAAGCGGTTCAGCAATCCCTATTTTTTGACGAGCAATACGAATATTAAAGGAAGAGACATCACGAATCATTTTCACTGCGCTTTTTTCTGTAATGACTTTTCCTGCTAACCCGATTCTATGCCCTCCGCGAAGCGTCACATACCCACGTTTTAATTCCTCTTCCATCGTATAAATTGAGAATTGACTTAACTTATTCAATAAGTAAATAGCATCCTCTGCAGTAGTGATATAGTCATAAAAAAACACCTTTCCGTGTGCAATACACTCTAGCGGCCTTCCAATTCGAACGCGAATTTCCTCTAAAGCATCGTATTGCTTACATTCTTCAATTAAGTACTTCATCGTTTTTGGTAAAACTTCTAATACCTCTTTCATCGGCTTCTCCCCACTATACTCGACTTACTATTTCAGTAATGCGATAAAAATACAGCAAATTCCAAGCGCTAGAAAAAAGAGCTTCAAGAAAGAAATTTCACTTGCTACACTCGCTATCCCAATTGTCATTGTTAAAATTAATACGGTAGGTCCAACAAACGCCAACATACCATTTATAAACAACGCTTTCTTCGCATCATTCACATAAAGCATAAGCAAAGCAGCAAATATTTCCGCACTACCTGAAAATAATCGAAGTGCCCCCATAACAAGCACGGATGTTTCCATTGCCGCTAGCCACTGTTTCATTCTTCCACCTTCTCCCGTAACAGTTACTAACTTCGTATTCTAAAAAAGAATATATTTGTACAACCATATGCAGAGGTTGTCTATTTCAGAAGTAAAAACATAATTTTTCTCTAAAGTCTGAATTACAATCTGAATATTCATATTATTTCATGGTATATTATGGTACATTTAGTTTAAAAGAGGTTTAAACCATGCAGCACGTCACTTTATTACCACTAGATTTATGCTATACAAATGTGATTTTCGAGCTATCAAGTGATCCACATATAAAAAATGCATTGGGGATAACGGTAGAAAATATCGAAGACACGAAAACATTTCTTCTTTTCGCAATAGAAGAAGAGCGTCAAAAGAAATCCTTATCGAGAATGATTGTGAATGAAGAAAATGAAATAATTGGCCTCACCACACTTAAACATATTAATAATGAGAAAAAGCAATCTCACATTGGGAGTTGGCTCGGCTATCCGTACTGGGGAAAAGGCTATAACGAGGCTGCTAAAAAAGAAATCTTTAAAATCGCCTTTTTAGACTTACAACTTTCCTACGTATTTGCTGGTGCTAAAACGAATAATATCCGCTCTTTAAAAGCACAAGAAAAACTACCTTATATTTCATTGCATGTGGAAAACAAGTTTCCAGACGAACACGCTGCACTAGAGAAAGAAGTAAAGTCACCTTGCTCTCTGCATGTCGTGTCACGTGAAAATTTTTTAAACTGGTTGAAATTACAGAATGAGGGGGAAAAATATGAAGGCATTGAAAGTTAGTTTAACCGTTGTAGTAGAATTAGCTCTTATTTATCTTTTTTCATTATTGGTCGGTTGGTCATTTATAGAGACCTTTTTCCTTGGTAGTTTAGCAATATTTGCAATTATGTGGTTAATTATTATGAGTAACCATAGAAATAACATTACAGATCACGCAATAAGTAAAACATTAACTGGCGTTGAGAATGGCGAAATAAAACCATTTCAAATTGTTTTGACTCCATCTATTATGGGTACTCTTTCACTTGTTTTAGTCAGTTTTATAATAACAGCTATTTACTATCTACCCTATTTCCTATAAAAAAAGCACTCGTGAATTATCACGAGTGCTTTTTTACTATGCACGAGAAACGTATTTACCTTCACCAGTGTTGATGATAAGCATTTCGCCTTCGTTAATGAAGATTGGTACTTGTACAACAAGACCAGTTTCTAATGTAGCTGGTTTTGTTACGTTAGAAGCAGTATCACCTTTAATACCAGGCTCTGTTTCTGTAACTTGTAATTCAACTGTGTTTGGAAGTTCAACACCAAGTACTTCGCCTTGGTAAGTCATGATTGCTACTTCCATGTTTTCTTTTAGGAATTTAAGCTCGCGCTCGATTTGTTTTTCACCAAGTTCGATTTGCTCATAAGTTCCGTTATCCATAAATACGTGAGCCTCACCGCTTGCGTATAAGTATTGCATACGACGGTTTTCGATGTGTGCTTTTTCTACTTTCTCACCTGCACGGAATGTTTTCTCTTGAACAGAACCTGTGCGAAGATTACGTAGTTTAGAACGAACGAATGCAGCACCTTTACCTGGCTTTACGTGTTGGAAATCAAGTACTTGCCAAAGGGCATTGTCCACTGAAATTGTTAAACCTGTACGAAAATCGTTTACTGAAATCATGTAAAAAAATCCTCCTGTGTATTACAAAATAATAAGTTCTTTTGGTGATTTCGTAATTACTTCATTACCTTCACTTGTCACAATGATATCATCTTCAATACGTACGCCGCCAATACCTGGAATATAAATACCTGGTTCTACTGTTACAGCCATACCTGGTTCAAGTACTGTATGAGAACGGAACGCTAAACCTGGTGCTTCATGGATTTCAAGACCTATTCCATGACCAGTAGAGTGTCCAAAGTATTCACCATATCCTTTTTCCGTTATGTAGTCACGCGTTAGCGCATCAGCCTCGCGACCTGTTAAACCAGCTTTAATACCGTTCACACCACGTAGTTGTGCTTCTAAAACGATATTATAAATTTCTTTTAATTTATCAGATGGTTCACCGACTGCAATCGTACGAGTAATATCAGAGCAATATCCTTTGTAATAAGCGCCGAAGTCTAATGTAACGAAATCTCCTGTTTCTATCACTTTTTCAGATGCCACGCCGTGCGGTAATGCCGAACGAAGACCTGAAGCAACGATAATATCAAACGAAGAAGATGTTGCTCCTTGTTTTCTCATGAAAAATTCAAGTTCATTTGACACTTCAATTTCAGATACTCCCGGGCGAATGAATGATAGAATATGCTCAAAGGCAGCATCTGCAATCTGTGCAGCTTCCTTTAATATCTTAATCTCTGAATCAGTCTTTATCAAGCGTAACTTTTCTACAAGTCCAGAAGTCGGGATAAATTCAGCATCAATCGCTTCCTTATGCACTGAATAAGAACTATATGTAAGAGTATCTTGCTCAAAACCAAGTTTTTGAATTCCAAGCTCTTTCACTTGCTTTGCCACTTCATCAATGATCAATCCTGCGTGCTGTACAACCTCATATCCAACCGCTTGTTTACTTGCCTGCTCGACGTAACGGAAATCTGTAATAAATTGAGCACGATCTTTTGAAATAAGAACAACGCCTGCTGTTCCTGTGAAGTTAGCCATATATCTACGACTATGTTCATTTGTTAACAAAATACCGTCAATACCAGCCTCATCAAATGCACTTCGTAATCTTTCAATTTTCTCCATTACTTTATGCCTCCCTCAATTTCTCCATTAATGCAAATAACGCTAACTTATAGCCATAAAAACCAAATCCTACAATTTGACCTGCACAAACAGCTGCCGTCACAGATTCATGACGGAACGATTCACGCTGATGAATGTTAGAAATATGTACTTCAATAACAGGAATCGAAATGCTCGCAATGGCATCACGAATCGCATAGCTATAATGCGTAAATGCTCCCGGATTTAAAATGATCCCTTCATATATATCTTCCGCTTCATGAATAATGTCGATAATGGCACCTTCATGATTCGATTGGAAACATTCTAACTCCACTCCCATTGTTTCTGCTTCTTGCTTCATATCTGCTTCAAGTGTCGTTAGCGTGCCCTTTCCATATACATTTACCTCACGAACACCGAGGCGATTTAGGTTAGGACCGTTTACGAGGAGTAACTTTTTCATATTCTTAAAACTCCTTAATATTAAATATCTATACAATATTTTAACATAGGAGTTACTTATTTGAATAGTTCGTCTTCTCTTACCCTTCTTGTTCTGCTTTATTGCTATTTACTGCGTAAGAAACAGAATATGCTATAAACACACCATACAATATAAAAATACATATTGTCGTCACAATTGTCTCTTTTGGTAAATGGAGCGCACTTTTAATAACAGGAGCCATTAAACCCATCCCCAAAAACAGTAGCGCCCACCAAAATAGCCCATAAATAATTCCCGCTATAATCCCTTCAAACTTTGCAAAAAATGCTTTATACAAAAAGGCAATCAAAATTGAAAGAAGTCCCATACACACTATTCCGAACACATTGCCCCATACACCCTCTTTCCAACTTCCAAACGCAAATGGTAAAAGGAAATAATTCGGGCCCGCCTCCGTGAATGAAAATATATGAAGGAAATACCATATCCCGCCCCAAAAGATTCCACCAAACAAACCAATCTGCACAAAATTCCTTGTTCCTAATTGTTCTTGACTCACATCGACACCTCCGCTCAATAGTATGCCCGAAACTATTTTGAAGCATGTTTAAATCCTGCGAAATTTGTCTATAAAAAGAATAAGAAATGTCCGACTCTCATAACATTTTCCCTTGTCATCTACTTGTATTTGCCGATAAAATAAAGGAAACTCGGTGATTGTCTTATTTCAAAACGACAGAACCCAGTATGACAATTGCCTCTTTTTCTACATAAGAGAGAAACAAATACAGGTTGGTGTTAACATGGCAGAAGAGTCAAAACAAATATATGGCGGGCAAGCGGTCATAGAAGGAGTTATGTTTGGCGGTAGAGAATATACTGTTACAGCGGTTCGTCGTAAAGATAAATCGATTGAATTTTATCGATTACCACGCGTTCGTAATAAAGTACTATCTACCCTAAAAAAAATTCCATTTTTACGAGGGATTGCCGCTATTGTGGATGCAAGTGCGAATGGAGCAAAGCATTTAAACTTCGCTTCAGAACGATTTGACGTCCACCCAGAAGATGATGAACAAATTGCAAATAAAAAAGAAGAACAATCAAAATTAACGATGGTATTAGGAGTTGCAGCTGTTGGCGTTTTATCTTTTATATTCGGTAAAGTCATTTTCACAGCAGTTCCTGCACTATTAGCTGAATTAACAAGACCGATTTTCCCGTCTCATACTGGGCAAATCATTGTCGAAAGTGTCATTAAGCTCATGCTATTATTGAGCTATATATACTTTATTTCTTTAACCCCACTTATTAAGCGGGTATTTCAGTATCACGGTGCAGAGCATAAGGTAATCAATGCTTACGAGAATAACCTTCCTCTGACTGTAGAAAACGTTCAAAAGCAAACTCGTCTCCATTATAGATGTGGCAGTAGCTTTATTATATTTACAGTCATTATTGGAATGTTCGTTTATTTCCTAGTCCCTACAGATCCTCTTTGGGCACGAGTTATAAACCGAATTTTATTAATTCCAGTTGTACTTGGTATTTCTTTTGAAGTACTACAATTCACAAATCGATTACGAGATATTCCCGTATTACGCGTACTTGGATATCCTGGATTATGGCTACAACTATTAACAACGAAAGAACCAACAGATGATCAAGTGGAAGTAGCAATTGCATCGTTTGAAGAATTATTACGTTTAGAGAACAAACAATAATTATTTAAAAATGGTGTTCAACTCCTTTCCTCATCGTTAATATACTAATTTTAATATACGTTTTTAGGAGGTGTCCCTTATGAACGGTCGTTCGTTTACTTTCGCTATATTTGTGCTTATTATCGGATTGGCAATATTCGGCCTTGTTTCATCTGTTATTACAAATCCCATGGGTGTATTAAGAAATATCGGGTACATGTTACTTGTTGTTGGTATCTTTTACTTGCTATACAAGATGTTTACAAATTCCAGTGGTTCTGCAAATTCACAAAGCTCATATAAGCGTGCGGCAAAACAATCGAACCGCAAACATGGGAAACAAAATGTAGCACCCCTAGGCAATTCTTTCTTTAAGTCAAATACTTCTAATGACAAAAGTAAAAAAGGGAATTCTTCCACTTTGAAACGAAAAAGAAAACAGTCTCATTTAACTGTCATTGAAGGCAAAAAAAGCAAAAAGAAAGACCGTGCTTCCTTTTAGGAAATACGGTCTTTTTTTATACTTTGAAGCACTTCTTTTAAACTTTTCTCTCTCATACTTTCAATTCGAAGATGATGATTTTCAAATGGTAAATTCCGTGTCACATCATTAGGTACAACAACGCACGTTAATCCCGCTGCAACTGCTGCTCTCAATCCATTTAATGAATCTTCAAATACAACAGCTTCAGACGGCTTAATTCCTAATTCTTCTATTGCAACTCGATAAAGAGCTGGATCTGGTTTTACCTTCTCAACATCTTCTCTCGTTTTAATCACTTCAAAATATTCTCGAATCTGTAGCTCTTCTAAAAAATGAATAACCCATTCTCTAGACGAACTAGAAGCCAGTGCGATTTTCAATCCCATTTCTTTCGCTTCTTCTAAATATTCTTTTACCCCGTCACGAGCTTCTGGTATTCTCATTTTCTCTTTATGTAAAGTTGCCACTTTTTCTTTTAATGCATTTTTGTTAAACTTCTCTTTTAATTGATCATTTAAATATGTATAAAGTACCTCATCTGTTGTTCCAATACATTTCGCAAATTCCTCTAAAGGTAGTTCCCCGCCGTATTCACGAACAGCATCTCTGAAAGAGTGAAACCATATCGTTTCTGTGTCCACAATTAATCCATCAAAATCAAAAATAATTGCTTTCATAATTCTCCCATCCTTTTCGAATTGAAATAAAAAAGGAAACGCCATACGTTCCCCTTAATTACTTTTCTCTTCATTTGCTCTTTGAACACCACGAAGTGTTTCCACTCGGACTGCATCTTGTTCAAAGTATTCCACTAAATCACCAATGCGATCAATTGCTTCCCAACTTAAATGATGTTCAATTCCTTCTACATCATTGTAAATTTTACTTTCATCCACACCGATAATACGCATAAATTGCTCTAGCAAGTCATGACGATATACGAGACGTTCTCCGATTTTTTTACCTTTTGTTGTTAATACAAGCCCTCTATATTTTTCATAAATTAGATATTCATCTTTGTCTAATTTTTGCACCATTTTTGTTACAGAGGATGGATGTACACTAAGCGCTTCAGCAATATCAGATACGCGGGCGTAACCCTTTTCATCAATCAACAAATAAATTTGTTCAATATAATCTTCCATACTAGGGGTAGGCATCGGTTTCCTCCATCCAAGTTCATTTTGCTTATTCCGTACGAAGCAATCAATAAAATGATACACCAGAAAGAATAACGTGACAAGTTGAAAACGAGCCTAAATATATAAAACAAAAAAGAATCTGTATTTGCATACAGACCGCCCTTAAGTAAAATATTGTATTTCTGCATTAGGAAAAAACTCATTTATATAACCTCTTATCGTTTCTTCCAATACTGCTGCATCATCCTTTTTATATACATATTTTCCGATGGTTTTGGAAAACGATGCTGAATCAATTCAAACGTTAAATTTGGTATTGTCATATCTTTGTCGCTCAAATAGTTTACGGTTCCTTCTTCCCATTCTTCATGCATTTAAATTGGCACAACTATAAAATCAAGTGGATATTCAAGTGCCTTTCGTTCAAAGTAAACGAGCTTTGGCATAAATGGTCTCATATGCTTTTCGCCCTCTCGTTAGTATGGGGGACATTAAAGTTTTCCCCCCCAGTAACTTGCGTTGCAAGTTACTGGGGGTTATAATTTGGATAACAGCTACCTTGCAACGCAAGTTACCTGAGTAAAAGGTGGTGAAATCATGCACAGCCAAATGTTAAAAGGTGTACTAGAAGGTTGCATCCTATACATCATTTCACAAGAAGAAGTGTACGGATATGAACTGAGCACAAAATTAAATAAACATGGCTTTACATTCGTAAGCGAAGGAAGCATCTATCCGTTATTATTACGTATGCAAAAAGAAAAATTGATCGAAGGCACATTAAAAGCTTCCTCACTCGGTCCGAAGCGAAAATATTATCACGTAACCGATAAAGGGCTAGAACAACTTGAAGAATTTAAAAAAAGCTGGGGAATGGTTTCTACTACGGTAAATAACTTATTACAGGGGGAGTGATAGGGATGAATGCACAAGACATGATTGAATTGAATAATAAAAAACGTGAGCTTCTAACTTCCGAAAACGAAATTGCTTATGGTGATATGCTAGTATATCTTCGGTTATCTAATGTACCCGAACATCAAGTAGAAGAACTTTTGTTAGAAATATTAGATCATCTTATCGAAGCACAAGTAGAAAATAAAAATGCTTATGACATTTTTGGTGATGACTTACAATCTTATTGTGATGAACTTATATCAGCTTTACCAACCCAAACAAAGTTAGAAAAAACTTCTTTAATTGGATTTTCTGTTAGCTTACTTCTTGCTATACAGTTTGGCATAAATGCAATTATTTCATTTTTTATGTTTCTCTTTGAAAAAAATAATACATTATCAAGTCCGCCTTTTAGC
>NZ_JBEUTW010000034.1:0-18846 GCF_040492675.1 Bacillus sp. AP50 | reverse complement strand
ATATTATATAAAACTGTACTACATAAATCACTAATGCTGTTACATATACCTAGCTTTATTTATGTGTTGCAAACCAAGTATTTAATTGATCCATAATGTCTTCCATCGCCTTCATGTTAGAGAATTTAGGCAACTCCACTAATAACGCCTGTTTTGGCATTGTTACATTAGCGCCTTTCTTTTGGAGAACAAATATACTTTTTGCATTTTTCTCGTTTTTAAACATGGAAACAGGAAGCTGTAATAACCCTTGAATAAAGCATGTTTCTTTAATAAATGCATGTAATTTCGGTGCTTGGTCACTTTCAAAAATGAAGTTTGGTACTAAGAAGAATAAGTAACCGCCCTCTTTCGTATGTTTCACACTTTGTTCAATAAATAAGTGATGGGCATACGACATTCCTTCATCTGCTTTTAATTTATATTCACTTGCACCGATTTCGTTTGGATAATAACCAACCGGTAAGTCTGAAACGACTGCATCAACTGGATCGATATAAAGTGGTGCTAGTCCATCTTGATGGAAGAATTCGATTGCATGCTTTTGTAAATTTGCATTTACTAAAGCAAGTTTAATTAGCACTTCATCCACTTCTACACCAAATCCACTCATTGTTAGTCCTTCTTTAGCGCTATTAAACACTGTAGTCATTAAGTTACCTGTTCCAATTGCAGGATCTAAAACTGTAATTTCATTTTGACCTTGCATAAATTTATGGAATAAGTAACTCATGAACATCCCAACTGCATCAGGTGTCATTTCGTGATTCGCTTGTACGCCTTCTTTCATTCCTTTTAAGATGGCTAACTGAAATGCTTTACGAATTTCTTCACCTTTATATGTTTCTTCATTAAACGTACTATATTCACGATTCAGCCTTTCAATTGCTGATTCGGATAATTCCTCTTGTAAAATCGCTCCCTCAAACAAGTTATCACCTGTTTCTACAAGCGCCTCTAAATATGTTACATCTAATTCTTTACGTAAAACTACCGCAGAAGAATCAAAAATAGAAAATAATGTTTCTACTGTCTGACTCACGTACATTCCTCCTTCTCTCTTTTACACATAACTTATATCATACCACAAAGTGATTTTTTCCAAAAAGAAAAAGCGACCTCCTGTAAAGAGCTCCCCTTTAGTTATATATGATATAACGTTTTTTCTCATATATCGATGCCGTTACAGAGCAATATATGAGAAAAAACGACCTCTTTATAAGAGGTCATTTTCTTCACATTACTTCGCAGATTTAGCTGCTTCTAATGCTGCTTCATAGTTTGGATGGCTTGTACCTTCGCTTACGTATTCTACGTAAACTACTTTGTCATTGCTATCTACTACGAATACTGCACGAGCAAGTAAACGAAGTTCTTTCATTACTAAGCCGTAAGCTTCACCGAATGAAAGGTCGCGGTGGTCAGAAAGTGTTACAACATTTTCTAAACCGTTTGCTGCACACCAGCGTTTTTGAGCGAATGGTAAATCAGCGCTAATTGTTAATACTTTCGCGTTTTCAATACCTGCTGCATCTTGGTTAAAACGACGTGTTTGTGCATCACACACACCTGTGTCGATTGAAGGTACAACACTAATTAATTTCACTTCGCCTTTGTATGTTTCTAAACTTACTGGAGATAAGTCGTTTGCTAATACTTGGAAGTTTGGCGCTTGATCGCCAACTTTAACTTCTGTTCCAACTAAAGTCATTGGATTACCTTTAAAAGTTACGTTTGCCACTTGAAAATCCTCCCTTATTTAAACAAAATATGTACAATGTAAATGATAGTTTGTCCCTATCGATAATGCAAATAAAATCGCTTTATTTACAAAAAAATTAAAGAAGCTAACCTATTGATTAGCTTCTTTATTCGTTAAATTTGAAATTCAGGATCATCTTCTTTTCGTTTATCCATCATTTCTTTCACTTTATCAACAGCTTGTGGCGCTAATTCAATTATTTTATCGATGACATGTGTTTGTTTATCTAAGTGCAATACTTTCACACCATCTCCATTTATAACAAGAAAAGCAACAGGATTAATAGAAACTCCTCCACCACTTCCCCCGCCAAATGGATGGCGGCCTGAATGTTCTACTTTACCAAATTCACTTCCACCAGCAGCAAATCCGAAACTTACTTTCGAAACAGTAAGAATTACACTTCCATCTGCCGCTTTAATTGGGTCACCAACAATTGTATTTACATCAGTCATTTGTTTTAAATGCTGCATTGCTGTTGTCATTAAACCTTGAATTGGATGGTCCATTCTATATCCCCCCTATGCTTGAACAGATTTTTCTGTCATACCAGATCTTTGCTTCCTCATAAATATGAGCAATTTCACCGCTGTTTTTATAGTGCGGAATATACGAAAAGATGCTGTTAACTCACATCTTGACGCAAATCCTTTCCCTTGAAAAACAGGAGTAATTTCAAATTCTGGTACATCGACAATATGCATATATTGTCCGACAACTCCAGCAGCCATACCTTTTGTCCCCCATGCATATCCAGTGACAATTCCAGTACTAGCTGCGTCGCCTGCTCCAATTTGTGTATGCCATTTCCAACCATTGATTTTCACTCGTTTGAGAAAATCTTTAACAATAGTATGAACTTCTTGAAGCTTTTTTATCAGTTCACCAATGCTGTCAAGTTGCGCCATAATTTTATTATCGAGTCCGCCGTCCTCTTCAGCTTTTTTGATTTTCTGTCCTGTCTTTTTCTGCTGTTTTTCAATTCTTTCCAACACATCAAATGTATATCGAATCATCCATATTTTCACTTGAAGCAAACATTGCTTTTCCATTTCTGAATATAAAAATGTCACCTTAAGCTTTATTTTCGACAATAGTATAAACAAAATAAAAAGAAGAAGAATTATTATTCCAATTACGAACCACTTCATACGTATCATCCTTTCACTCCGTACCCATTATCGACAACTTTATTCATCATTAAACAGAGTTCTATAAGATTGAATATAAAAATTTTTCTAAAAATAAAAAGGTATTTTGACAATTTATATCGAAATATATTATTTGAACATATCATCAGGGAACGGACTCTAATGATATGTAGCACGAAAAACAGAAAATTTAACTGCAGTGGAGGGATACATAATGGCAGATCGTCGCAATTTATTTTTCTTTTATGGTGATGACAAAGCAACGCTCGTTGAAAAAATGACACCAATCTATCGTATTTTAGAAGAGAATGGATTTACCATATTAGATCATCCAAAAAATGCAAACGCTATCGTCAGTGTTGGAGATGATGCAACCTTCTTACAAGCCGTTCGTAAAACTGGTTTTAGAGAAGATTGTTTATACGCAGGGATTTCTACGAAAGATGAAATTTCTTTCTACTGCGATTTCCATATTGATCACGTTGATACAGCCCTTCAAGAAATTACAAAAAATGAAATTGAAGTGCGTAAATATCCAACAATTCAGGTAGATGTAGATGGCAGTACATCTTTCCATTGTTTAAATGAGTTCTCATTACGTTCTAGCATTATTAAAACATTCGTTGTAGATGTTCACGTTGATGATTTATATTTCGAAACTTTTAGAGGGGACGGTTTAGTAGTTTCTACCCCAACAGGAAGTACTGCTTACAATAAATCATTGCATGGTGCAGTTGTTGACCCGCTTATCCCATGTTTCCAAGTAAGCGAACTAGCATCTTTAAACAACAACACTTACCGTACGCTCGGTTCACCTTTCATTTTAAATCACGAACGTACATTAACTTTAAAACTAAGACCAGACGGTAACGATTATCCTGTTATCGGCATGGATAACGAAGCGCTTAGCATTAAACAAGTGGAAAAAGCTGTTGTACGCTTAAGCGATAAACAAATTAAAACAGTTAAATTAAAAAACAATTCTTTCTGGGAAAAAGTACAGAGAACGTTTTTATAGGATTAAAATAACCGCAGAATTATGGAATTCCATAATTCTGCGGTTATTTATTTACCCCGATTGGCGCGGACAATACTCTCTTACTATCCACCCGTTATTCTTGTCAGTTTTTGTCGGTAAGTCGATATATTTTAATAATCGCTTATATATTTCGAGTTACGGTAGATATATTTCAATAATCGCTTATATATTTCGAGTTACAGTCGATATATTCCGAAAATCGCTCATATATTTTTACGCATCTTTTCTATAGACAACTTGGCCATCTATTACGGTCATTTCTGCTTCTACTTCTTTTATTTCTTCTGCCTCAATTTCAAACATATTGCGGTCTAATATTGTAAAGTCTGCTTCATATCCTTTTGTAATTTGCCCTCGCTTCGCTTCTTTTCCAATTGCATAGGCACTTCCTGTTGTAAATAAAGAAACAGCCTCATATACCGTTAATCTTTCCTCAGGCATATAGCATACACCGTCAATAAAACTTCTACGTGTAACAGCGCTATATATACCTAGAAACGGATTTACTTGTTCAATGGGGGCATCTGAGCCACCATTACAATGTAGCCCTGCTTCCAGTAATGTCTTCCAAGCATACGCATAACGAAGACGGCGCTCTCCTAGTTTTTCAATGACTGACGGAAAATCTGATGAAAGAAAGACTGGCTGTATATCTATAATGACTTGCAAGTTTTTCATTCTTTCAATTAACTCCTCACGAGCAAGCTGACAATGAATAATGCGGTCACGTAACCCTTTTGCTGGTGGATATAATTCGAGTGCATCAATGACATATTCAAGCGATAAATCACCGATAGTATGAATCGCAACTGGCATATGTAAATCTCGTGCTTTCTTCACTAATTCTGCAAGTTCTTCACATGAGAAAATCGCAACCCCATTCGTTTCCTTCGCATCTTCATACGGTTCACTTAATAATGCTGTTCTTCCGCCAAAAGAACCGTCAGAAAAAATTTTCATTGCCCCAAATTCAATATAATGTTCATTTTCATATTCTTTTCGTTCATGTGCTACTTCATGGTGAACGAGCAAATGGGCTTTAAATGGCATTTCTTTTATCACATGAGAAAACGCATTATGCGTTTTTCTAAAACCACCATAATAATTTAAATCTTCCGTATGCCCGCCAACAAGTCCGTATTTCCAGCAATCTTTAATCGCTGTTTGCAGAGCTCTTTGTAAATAAGCTTCATCAATTTCTGGCTGAACATGTTTAATTAATTCTTGCCCTTGTTCATATAAAAGTCCTGTTAACTTATTTGATGAATCTCTGCCAATTTTCCCGCCTTTTGGATCTTCTGTCGCTTCTGTTATATTCGCTTCTTGCAGTATGTATGAATTCACCCATGTAACGTGACGACAAACTCTCTTTAATAAAATAGGATGGTCTTTCGAAATTTCATCTAAATCACGCGCGTGAACATCTTTCGTATCTGTAAAGTTATTTTCATTCCATCCTTCTCCAATAATCCAAGAGCCCTTTGGAGCTTCTTCCACTTGCTTCTGAACGAGAGCCAGTACTTCGCTATAAGATGTACAATTTGATAAATCTAGACGGAGTAATCTCTCTCCATGCCCAATAAGATGCATATGGCTATCAACGAGACCTGGAATCATTGTTTTTCCTTTTAGGTCATGTAACTTTACGTTTGAATATCTGCTTTCTAATTCTCCCTTATTACCAGCATCAACAATTATGCCGTTTTCAACGTAAACAGCGTCCACTTTTTCATTTTCTTCTCTCATTGTGTAAATGGTGCCGCCATACCAAATTTCTCCCATATATCCCATCTCCTTTATTTTTTATTGTATAAAAAAAAAGCACCAGTTCAAAACATGGTGCTTTTCTAAAAATTACTTTTGTTCAGTAGTAGACGTTGTAACTTGCCATTCAATATTAAATTTATCTTTTACTTGTCCGTATGCTGGGCTCCAGAATGTTTCTTGAAGTGGCATGATAACTTCTCCACCTTCTTGTAACTTATCGAATACTTCTTTTGCTTTTTCTGCATTACTAATTTGAATTGCGATTGTTACTTGAGATCCGATTGCATGTCCTTGACCTGGGAATGTATCAGAAATCATAAGATCCGTATTACCAACTTTTAAAGTAGCGTGTAAAACGCGCTCTTTCGCTTCAGCTGGAATCGGGTATTCTGGATTTTCAGGCATGTCACCAAAAGTTTGCATGACTTCTACTTTTGCATCTAAAGCCTCTTTATAAAACTGTACAGCTTCTTGCCCACTACCATCTAAAACTAAGTACGGATTAATACCTAAAATCATACGGACACCTCTTTTTTAAGTTTATAAAATCGAACTTGTGTTCGTTTTTATATTATCATTGTTTTGCATTTCATTCAACTATTTACTTCACTGTTTTCAAAATTATTTTGACGGAATCTCCATCTCTTGTTTTCTAAGTTCAATACGGCGAATTTTTCCAGAAATCGTTTTTGGTAGTTCATCTACAAATTCAATTTTGCGAGGGTATTTATATGGTGCAGTAAGTTCTTTGACGTGTTGTTGGAGTGTTGGAATTAATGTTTCTTCGTTCTTTTCTATATTCTCTCTTAATACGATAAATGCCTTCACGACACTTCCACGAATTTCATCAGGACTTGCGACAACTGCACATTCTCTTACGTAAGGATGTTTTACAAGTGCATCCTCTACTTCAAACGGCCCGATTGTATAACCAGAGCTAATAATGATATCATCACCGCGCCCTTCAAACCAGAAGTAGCCGTCTTCATCTTTCTTCGCTTTATCACCTGTAATATAATAATCACCGCGGAATTGCATCGCTGTACGTTCATCGTCTTTGTAATATTGTTTAAAGAGGGCCGGCGTTTCAATGTGAACTGCAATATCACCAACTTCGCCTACTTTAACTGGAGTACCTTCCTCATTTACGATATCGACGTGGTTACCTGGCGTTGGTTTCCCCATTGAACCTGGTCTAATATCCATCCCTTTCATTACACCAACAAGTAATGTATTTTCCGTTTGCCCATAGCCGTCTCTCACTGTAATATGAAAGTGCTTTTGGAACGTTCCAATGACTTCTCTATTTAACGGCTCACCTGCTGATACAGCGCTATGTAATGCCTCTAAATTGTACTGACTTAAATCTTCTACCTTTGCCATTAATCTATACTCAGTCGGTGTACAACAAAGTACATTCACCTTATTATCGTCTAATAAGTTTAGGTACGTTTTCGGTTCAAACTTACCGTGATATACAAACCCTGTTGCCCCTGATCCTAGCGTTGCTAAAAACGGGCTCCAAATCCACTTTTGCCAGCCTGGACTAGCTGTTGCCCATACAATATCATTCTCTTCAATTCCGAGCCAATTTGGAGCGCTCGTACGTAAATGAGCGTATGCCCAAGCATGTGTATGAACGACACCTTTTGGATTTCCTGTCGTTCCTGACGTGTAAGATAAAAAGACCATATCTTCTTTATCTGTCTTCGCCATTTCTAACATGTCACTCTCTGTTTCTAACGCTGTTTTTAAATTAATCCATCCATCTACTGACTGCTCGCTCAGGACAAATTTTCGAAGAGATTCCATCGCTTCTATATCATCAAACTGCCTAATGTACGGCTCATAGCTTACTATCGCTTTTACTTCTCCATGTCCAATTCGATATTCTATATCTTTTTTACGTAACATTTCCGAGCTTGGAATTACGACAAATCCTGCTTTAATAGCAGCAATATACGTCATGTACGCTTCAATTAAACGCGGCATCATAATGAGAAGCTTGTCCCCTTTTTGCAAACCACTTTTTATAAAAGCGTTTCCAATTTTATTCGCACCTTGCATTAATTCAGCGTATGTAACTTCCCTTCGATTCCCTTTATCATCTTGCCAAATTAAAGCTAATTTCCCTTTATCACCCGTATATTTCTCTATTTCAGAAACTAAATTATAAGACGGTGGCGCCAACAATTCTTCTCGCTTCATAAAATATCCTCCCTTTTCTTTATGCCTCCTTTATATAATAAAGAATTTTCTGTTAATTTTGAACCCTCTTCTTTTGACAAATTTTTCAGTTCTGTCGAATTACTAAATGAAATTACATCAACTTACCGACAAATGGCAACACAAAAAAGAAAGAGCGGGAGAACCCGCTCTTTCTAAGCCATCATATGGGATTATTTTTGGTAACCGCCTAATTGTTGCTCAGCTAGTGAAACTAGACGTTTAGTGATTTCACCACCAACAGAACCGTTAGCGCGAGCTGTTGCATCAGCTCCAAGTTGAACACCAAACTCTTGAGCGATTTCGTATTTCATTTGGTCTAATGCTGATTCAGCACCAGGAACCGCTAATTTATTTGTGCTACGTGACATGTTATATCACCTCCTTGTGAGTATAGAGTGTGATAAATAACATGACTTCATACACGTTTTAGATATGGTAATTTATGGTTTAGAAAAGTTCTTCAAATTTTTCTTCTTCCGCCACTACTTCTATCGTTTGTAATACCATTGTTTCTTTGTTCGCTACAGCTTCATCGATTAATGGTGTGAAATCGTATTTCGCTTCAAAACGATTTGCTTTTTCACGTTTCGGCTTCGTCGCTGGGCTTGCTGGTGTAAATACAGTACAGCAATCTTCATATGGACGAATTGAAATATCATACGTGCCGATTTCTTCAGCGATTTTAATAATCTCTAATTTATCCATCGTAATAAGCGGACGAATAACTGGGTAGTTTGTTACTTCGTTAATCGTATGCATACTATCTAACGTTTGGCTTGCTACTTGCCCAAGACTTTCACCAGTCGTAATTGCAAGTGCGTTACGCTCCTCAGCAATACGTTCTGTAATACGCATCATCATACGGCGCATAACCGTCATTGAATAGCTAGATGGGATTTCTTTATTAATTGTTTTTTGCACTTCTGTAAACGGAACAAGGTGAAGCGTTACTCGTTTACAATACTTCGTTAACTCTTGCGCTAAATCGATTACTTTTTGTTTTGCACGCTCACTTGTGAAAGGTGGACTATGGAAGTGAACTGCTTCCACAGATACGCCACGTTTCATCGTTAAGTAAGCTGCTACTGGGCTATCAATACCACCAGAAAGAAGTACCATTACTTTTCCGCCAACGCCAACTGGTAAACCGCCAGCTCCCATACGCTCATCACACATAATGTAGCTATAACCACTGCGAATTTCTACACGTACATTTACATCTGGATTATGAACATCTACAGTAATATCTTCTGTATTTTCTAGAATGTGTCCACCAATCTCAGGTAATAATTCCATCGTTCTCATTGGGAAATGCTTATAAGAACGGTGTACAGTAATTTTAAATGTTTTCACATCGCCTTTTACTTGTAAGAAAGCTGCTAATGCACCTTTTTTAATGTCTTCTAATTCTGATGGTACTTTCATCGCTAAGTTAAACTTATGAATACCAAATACATCTTTCAATCTTTCAGATACCGCTTCATGATCTTCGCCATTTAATTGGATGTACATACGGTCATGTGTTGCATCGATTTTAATATTTGGGAATTTTTTCAGTTTGAACTTCACGTTATCTTTTAATGTGCTTACAAATTTAGAACGGTTCTTACCTTTTGTCGTCATTTCTCCATAACGCACTAAAATATATTCATATTTCAACATAATTTCTTTACCTCATCACTTCATATAATTTTGGCAGCGTCTCTTTTACAATACCTTCAAATTGTTTTACTTCTTCCATTGTGTTTTCTGGTGCCAAACTAATACGAATAGCGCTTGCAGCTGCTGCATGCGGCACTCCCATTGACACTAACACTCTGCTCACTTCATTTGCTTTTGAAGAACAAGCAGATTTCGTTGACACATATACACCGTGTTCTTCTAAAGCATGAACGACTACTTCTGGTTTTAAACCAACAAATGATACATTTAAAATGTGCGGTGCTGCATATGCAAGCGACGTGTTAATCGTTACATCTTCCATCTCTTTAAAGAAACGAACAAGCTCTGCTTGTAAACTTTGCAAATGAGCTACCTTTTCTTTCACTTGTTCCATTGTCATGCGAAGTGCTTTCACCATCGCTACAATGCCAGGTAAATTTTCTGTACCAGAGCGATACTTAAGCTCTTGTTGACCACCTGATAAAATCGGATCTAATCTTACGCCATCGCGTACATAAAGAAGACCTGTTCCTTTTACACTGTGGAATTTATGTCCAGATATTGAGCAAAGATCAATATGAGAAGCATATAAATCAAGCGGTACTTTTCCTATCCCTTGTACATGATCTACATGGAATCTTATTTTCGGATGATTCGATAATAACGTTCCAATTTCAGCAACGGGTTGAATTGCTCCAGTTTCGTTGTTCACATGAATAATTGACACAAGAATCGTATCTTCACGAAGCGCTCGTTTCACATCTTCTACCGATACAACACCATGCTCGTTAACCGGTAAGTATGTTACATCAAACCCGAGTTCTTCTAATTGCTTATATGCTTCAAACACAGACGCGTGTTCAATATTTGTTGTAATGATATGTTTACCACGCGAACGATTCCTCATCGCTATCCCTTTAATCGCAAGGTTATTTCCTTCCGTTCCACCTGATGTAAAAATAATTTCAGAAGGTTTAACACGAAGAAGCTGCGCTGCAATCGTTCTTGATTGTGTTAATAGACGCTCTGCCTCTCCTCCAAGCGAATGAATAGAAGAAGGATTACCAAAATATTTCCCAGCAACCGTCACGTACGATTGAAGAGCTTCTGGATATGGCTTAGTCGTCGCACTATTATCAAAATAGATCATCGTTCTTCCCCTTTCAGCGCTATCACATCGTATAATCATATCATAAATACGTGTCATTACGCTAAGACTACGCAAAGGTTCCGTTTTATCTCGATTGGTGAAGGCTAATAATTGGCGAGGATGCCCTCCTATTACAGTTTCACTTTATCCCGCGTTAACGGGCAATAAGACTCTCACCTCAAAATCCAGTTAGAGCAAAGAAGTTAGATGGGAGATTAACTGCCCGTAAATGCCCGATTGGTGAAGGCTAGTAATCAGTGGGGATGAATCTTCCCACCGATTACAGTTTCACTTTATTTTGAAACGAATAACCTTGCTGTATTCCGCTATTCATTATAGCAACATCGCCTGCAAAATTACATAAAAAAACAAACCCTTTTATGAAAGGGTTTGTTCATTGTCTACATATTCAGCTATTTTTTGAACAACGCCAGGTTCAAGTTGCTCTAATACTGAAGCCGCTTGTTCTAAAGCTGCATCGTATTGGTATTCACGGAATAATTTCTCAGCATAATTTAAACTTTCTGCTAGGTTTTCATCATGACTACGGTAACGGTTACCGTACTGAATTAATTTTTCCACTAAATATGCTTGTCCAATTAACTCTTCTGTCATTTCAGCTACACCGTTCACAGTTGTGTATGCTTCTTCTAAACTGCTATTTACAGCGTTCATATTTAACGGCTTCACTTCTAATTGTTCATATACAGCTTGCATTGCCATTTGCCCTCTTTTTAAATCTTCCATAATACTCTCTGGAAGACCTGGCAAATTCGACTTTTGCATAAAGCGTTTCGTTTCGAAAATAATATTTCGCATTTCTTGTAACTTCTCACGTGCTTCAAATTCTTCTTTGCGCATCGCTTGCAGCATTTCTTTATATTCTGCATGAAGTACTTTTAACGTTTCACATTGCTCATAAACCTCTTCTAGTTCCTCACGAATAATAGAGAAGGCAATATCTTGTTCTGCAACGCGTAATTGCAGCATTTCAAAACGTTTCGTTAAAATGTGCATTTGCTTTTCAATTACTTTTTGAGACTCAATGTCTTTATCTTGTAACTGATAGCTTTGTTTCACAAGTTGTGTTTCTGTTTTCGTTTCAATCGTTTCGATACGCATTTCTTCTAAGTCATCGTAAACAGAAAGTGTTTTTTGCTCCACATAATGTCTCGCATGTACTTCTTGTTCCAATTGATCGTAGAAGCCATCTAAACGTGTTTTTAAGTTTTCTACTTTTTCAGCCGCTTCTGTTATATGAAGCTCCTGTATATCCATTAAACATGTTTGTAGTTGTTTCGTCATATCGCGAACTTCTTTAGGGACTTCCAAATAATCTAATACATAACCTTGTCTTACCATATCATTATGTCCGTGTAATAAATCTTCCAGCTGAACTGGTAACGTCGCTTGGCACTCTACCAATAAATCTGGAATTTGGTGAATAATGATTTCTAAATCTGCTAAACCTTCTTCCAAACTAATAACAATTTCTCTCGCTTTTAAATAGTCGCCATTGTTTGTTGCTTCTTCAAAGGTTTTAAATTTCTCAGATTCAGCGTCTAGCATCTCTTCGATTTTCTGCTCTGCTGCTCCATACATATGTCTATGAGCAAGAACACTCTTTTTCATACTACGATATGTATCACGTAACCCTTCAATTTCCGAGCTATTTTTCTCATGGCTTTCTAACAATTGCTGTAATTCATTTAAAATGTCCGTAATACGATTATCAGCGTCATCTAAACCACTTATGGATTCGTTCATCGCATGCTTTGCTTTTCGGAAGGAGAATTGCGAGGCGAATTTTCGCGCTTGCGCTAAATCTTTGTCAGCTTTCGGAAGGGTTGTTGATACAATTTCATCCCATTCTTCACGCCATTTACCAAACAGTTCTTCTGTTTGACCCGTCATGTTTAAATCTTTTACCCGTTTTAGTTCATCTGCCACAGGTTTATCTTTTATCTCTTGTTTCCACTGCTCCAGTGCTTCAATATCTTTATATGAACGATTTCTTATCACAAGCTCTATCATGAGCAGCACTAGAATAGAGCTTACTACAATGATAACGATCGTCAGGATAGAATCCATGCAAAAAAGCCTCCTAGTTATATCTCTTTTTTTGTCCGTTCCGTTTATGAAATGGAAGGCATTATGTATAAAAAGGGAATTCCCCTATATTTAACAACTAACAATGTACTAATCATACCATGTAATGGTTTGTTTTTGACCTAGTTTTTTTTAAAATTTCATGTTTCTTTCAATGTGATTGTAATCTTTCTCAATATTCCGCCTACCTCACTACCTATCCTCAAATGATTGTAATAACAAACAATCTTTCGTATGGGATACGAAATAAATTTTCCGCATGAGTGGTGGTTCAACAGAAATTACATGTACATTTCCTTGCCTTACAGACTGCTCTACTGCCCTTTCTGGAAGTAACGTGATACCAAGGCCAGCTTTTACCATTGCAAGCATCGGTTCTGCGTAAGATGTTTCCACAGCTATAGTTGGTTTTACACCTATTTCATGAAACATGTTCATAATCATTTTCCTTACATCACATATTTCTGGATATACAATTAATTTTTCATTGTGCAGCTCTTCTATTTGAATGACTATCTTCTCTTTGTACGGATGATTATTTGAAACAGCACAAACAATTTTCTCTTGTTGCACTTCTTTTATATACGTAGCACCTTCTACTACTGAATCGATGAACATCGCGTCAATCTCCCGTGCTTTAAATAACTCTCTTAATACTTCCGTATGTCCGATTTGCCATTCCACTTCGAACTCATCACCTAATATATCTTTACATTCTGATATGTAATGCTCCGCTAAACTCGGTAGTATACCAATTGAAAACTTCCGGTTCTCTTGATACCCCCTCATTTCTGTTTTCACTTCATTTATTTGCTCCAAAATTGGTAACATTCTTTTTATAAATAACTCTCCTGCCTCCGTTAACTCTACTCCTTGCGCAGAACGTTTAAGTAAAGTAACCTCTAAATCCGCTTCTAACTTTTGAATTTGTTTACTAAGCGCTGGTTGAGATATATGTAAAATCTTACTTGCCTTTGATAAACTTCGCGTATGCTTCACTTCAATAAACGATCGTACTGCCTCCAAATCCATCGTACACACCTCTAACAAAAAGTTATAACCGTTATAAGAAATCGATATTTCCTCCTATAAACAATTACTCTTTATACTTATTTCATCAACTTACTATAACGAAATGTAAAGGGGAAAGATACTCTTGAACAAAAAACAAATGCTACTCGGATCCTTTCTATGCTTACTCGCCGTCACTGCCTGGGGATTTATGTTTCCTGTAATGGCAAATGCTCTGCAATTTATCGATCCATTCTTCTTCACAACGCTTCGCTATGGATCAGCAGCTATTATTTTTCTTATTTTGCTATTAATTACTGAAGGAAAGACTTCACTCCGCTTAGAAAAAAGAACACTTTCTCTATTCTTTTACGGGACAGTCGGTTTCGCGGGGTATGGTTTTCTCGTTTTCTACGGACAACAACTTGCCGGACCTTCCGGAGCAATCCATGCAGCTATGATTCAATCCCTTATGCCACTGATTGCCTTATCACTGCAATGGATAACGAAAAATCGCCGCCCACAAAACTATACATTCCTTTGTATGTTCGTTGCATTACTTGGTGTTATGCTTGTCATTTCAAAAGGAAATATTGAATTACTATTTGGAGCTGCAAGCCACTTATCAACAAATATATTGATGCTATGCGGCGTTACTTGCTGGGTCATTTATACAAACGGGGGTGCTCGTTTTCAATCTTGGTCACCACTTAGGTACACGACATTAACTTGTTTATTTGGCTCCATTTCACTCATCGTTATTGTTACTTTCTTAACGTACACAAATATAGTTACTATGCCGTCACTGCGTACAGTTGTGAGCGTTCGTTTTGAACTCTTTTATATGTCGATTATCGCAGGCGTTATCGCTGTATTTTGCTGGAATATGGGAAATCGCTATATTTCATCTATTAACGGCATATTATTTATGAATTTAGTTCCTATCCTTGCACTGATTGGTTCTATCTTTCGAGGTTATACAGTCGATAAAATTGAAATCGCTGGAGCTGCATTAACAATTATCGCGCTATTATGTAACAATTTATGGCAAAGAAAAGTAAACATAAAAATCCCCACCTCAGTTCGTTAGGTGGGGATTCTTCACATATGAACAGCTCTTGGCCATTCATGGTACATATTCGCTTTACATAATGCTTGTTCCATCCATTGCTCAATCTCTTTCGTGTACATCTCTATAAAAAATGTCTCAGACGGGAAAGAATGCAGTACTTCTGATATATATTGTGGATATAAAAACGGCATATTTATCATACCTTTTAATTGCGTCATAAACATTGTAAATGATACTTTCTGAAATTCTTGTTTCATTTGTCCTTGTCTAATCATTTGTTCTATATAATATCTTTCTTTAGAAAAATAAACGGTCATCACTTCACGAATTAATGTCGTATCAAGCGAAAGCTCTCGGTAGAAGAAACGTGTTAGTTCTCTATTTTCAAATTGATATCGTAAAATCCCTCGCACCATTTGCACCATCACATCTTTAGCCGACAAATACTCTCTCTGTTCAAACGACATTTCAATCACATGAATATATCCTTCTAAAAAATCAGTAATAAGCTGTTCTAATAAACCTTGCTTCCCAGCAAAATAATATGAAATATTCGCTACATTCACATCCGCTCGCTTTGCAATGTCTCGCACCGACGTTCCATCATAACCTTTCGTATTAAACAACGATATTGCCGCATCAATTACTTTTTGTTTCGTCTGCTTCATGCGCTCACTTCCCTTCAATGAACAGCTATAGTTTAAATTTCTTGACTTTTAAGACAAATTCCTTTAATTTTCTATCGACAAAGTCATGTGAAATACATCGTATTTTGCTAATATTTTACACATCTCGATAAAAAAGGAGCTGTTTCCATGTTTACTAAAGAAAGTTATGCAGGATCTCGCGTGCAGCAATATGAGACAGTAATTAAACAACTGGATGCGTTATTAACTGGCGAATCAAACGTAGTCGCAAACTTATCAAATGCGTCCGCATTATTAAACCAATTTTTAGATCGCGTTAATTGGGTTGGCTTTTACGTAACAGAAGGAAATCAGCTTGTCCTTGGACCGTTCCAAGGAATGCCTGCTTGCGTACGCATTCCATTTGGACGAGGCGTTTGCGGCGTAGCAGCTGAAACGAAAACAACGCAGCTTGTAGCGGACGTTCACCAATTCCCAGGTCACATCGCTTGCGATAGTGCTTCTAATTCGGAAATCGTTGTACCGATTGTGAAAGAAGGAGCTGTCATTGGTGTACTGGACATTGATAGTCCTGAAAAAAATCGTTTTGATGAAGTAGATCAGCGCTATTTAGAAAAGTTTGTGGAAACACTCCTAAAACATATGTAAAAAGAAAAGAGCGAGTTATCGATTTAGTACGTCCTGTACAAAACCGATAGCTCACTCTTTTTTCATTGATTAACAGTAGATATTTTCTTTAATGCCTGCTCTAAATCAGAAACGATATCCTCCCACGATTCTAAACCGACCGATAAGCGTATTAAATTATCGAAAATGCCCATTTCTTTTCTTAGTTCCGCTGGAATCGCAGCGTGCGTCATCGTTGCTGGATGCTGAATTAACGTTTCTGTATCTCCTAAACTCACCGCAATTGTAATAAAGTGAAGATCATTAATAAACGCTTGCGTCTCTTCTTTTCCGCCTTTTACTGAAAAAGAAATAACACCGCCCCCGCGTTTCATTTGACGAGATGCTAACTCCCCTTCTGGATACCAAACACCTTCTACCGCATCATGTTTTCTTAAGAACGATACAATTTTTTCTGCATTATCACAATGACGATCCATTCTTACTGCTAACGTCTTTAACCCACGTAATAATAACCACGCATCAAACGGCGCCATAATACCGCCGATATCCTTTCGCATCGGGCGAATCTTTTCAGCTAATGCTTTCGTTTTACAAATTGTTACACCTGCTACAACGTCACCGTGACCACCAATATATTTTGTCGCACTATGCACAACAGCGTCACAGCCAAGCTCAAGCGGCCTTTGTAAATAAGGTGAACAAAACGTATTATCAACAATAACAAGTAAGCCTTTTCGCTTCGCAACCCGAATCACTTGTTTTAAATCAATTAATTTCATTGTCGGATTAATTGGTGTTTCAACGAAAATAAGCTTTGTATTTGGGCGAATTTTATTTTCAATATCAACCTCTGTCTCCATATCACAAAACGAATGCGTAATCATAAATTTTTCTTCTAACACTTCTAAAAAACCGTACGTGCATCCGTATAATCCATTTGAACAAATAATATGATCTCCAGCCTTTAAAAAACCGATTAAAGTCGCTGAAATAGCTGCCATACCAGATCCGAAGGCAAGTGCCTCTTCTCCTCCTTCTAACACCGCCATACGTTCTTCAAATAATTTCACAGTTGGATTTCCAAGCCGTGAGTAAATATAAGATGGATCCACTCCCGCAAAACTCGCCTCTCCTTGCTGCGCAGTCTCAAATGTAAATGTAGAAGTTTGAAATAAAGGTGGTGTTAAACTTCCTTTATGTTCCTCAGATGTATAACCGTGATGAATTAACGCTGTCTCCATATGCTTCTTTTTCATAAAAACATCCCCCTTATGTTTTTATTGCCGCATATTCATCCATAAAAATTTGATGAACATTTTCCTTCATTTTATGTAAGCGTTTTATTTGTGTTTCTATCTCTTCTTCTATATTGTTTTAAATTCCTTCTTATATTAATTTCCAAAATTTATATGCATAAAACAAAAACGTACTCGCTTGACGAAACTCTGGGTAAAAGATATAATAGCGTTTGTGTAAAATAAAAAGGCAGCCTTGTAATGTGAGTTTATCGTTTGTATTTTGTTCCTCTACGGAGGTGTATCTCGTAACTCCCTGCTGCTGGAGCGAAGGTACATGAAAACAAAATGCCCGTAAATATCGATTACGTCTGTTTTTATTTTACGTAAATAAAAACATTTTTAAAGGAGGAGTCAACTATGGCTCGTTATACAGGTCCAGCTTGGAAACTGTCTCGTCGTCTTGGAATCTCTCTAAGCGGCACAGGAAAAGAATTAGAAAAACGCCCTTACGCACCAGGTCCTCACGGTCCTAACCAACGTAAGAAACTTTCAGAATACGGTTTACAATTACAAGAGAAACAAAAACTTCGTCACATGTACGGCATGACTGAGCGTCAATTCCGTCGCACATTTGACCAAGCAGGTAAAATGCCTGGTAAGCACGGCGAAAACTTCATGATCCTTCTTGAAGCTCGTCTTGACAACTTAGTTTACCGTATGGGCTTAGCTCGCACTCGTCGTGCAGCTCGCCAATTAGTAAACCACGGTCACATCATGGTTGATGGCGCTCGCGTAGATATCCCATCTTACCGTGTAAAACCTGGTCAAACTATCAGCGTTCGCGAAAAATCTAACAGCCTTGTTGTTGTTAAAGAAGCGATCGAAGTTAACAACTTCGTACCAGAATACTTAACTTTCGATGCTGACAAATTAGAAGCTACTTACACTCGTCACGCTGAGCGTTCTGAGTTACCAGCTGAAATCAACGAAGCATTAATCGTAGAGTTCTACTCTCGTTAATCTCGGTACTCTGCAAAGAGTATTATTAAAAGCCTTAGGAACCTTGTTTATCAAGGGGCCTGGGCTTTTTTTATTTATATAAAGCATAAAAAAGAATGTACTGGGGGCAAAAAATAATATGGCTGGCGTGTGTATAGAAATGGATAAGTGTAAGTAAAATAATAAAACCTCTGTAGGTCCGTAGTACATTCATCTTATTAGTAATTAATAATTATTAGCCCTTCTTTCTTTAAAATTGTTCATTGTTCTTTTATCTACATAAGAAGAAACTTTTCCACTTCTAACGCTGAAAAATACCACTTTCCATCTATTTTAAATTTCGGGAAACGTTCATCATAAAACCAATTTTCTCTGATGGA
>NZ_JBEUTW010000033.1:0-4170 GCF_040492675.1 Bacillus sp. AP50 | reverse complement strand
CTATATGAATTATCCCCGTCTACTATATGTAAACATCCCTCCCCTTATTCCACTCTATTACTACGTTCTATATTTTTCTTATTAGCATGAGGTCTCTTACTATCATCTGTCTTACTACTTACTGACCTCTCTAAATCCCTCCGATAGAACCTTCCTAATTACCTACCCGATTCTCAATAGGCTAACGAGATTTATTCCCTTATACATACTAAAAAGCATTTCAAAAGCAGCTCAGCCACTTTTGAAATGCTTTCACTTTATTTTTTTCCGCCATCCTCAGTTACATACGCCCACTTAAAGCTATATTCTGGACTGATGTTATGTTTCACAATTCCTTTTACATTCGGTTTCATTACATACGATCTTCCTGTTTGATATAAAGGAACTAACCCTGCATCTTCTTCAAGGAATAATTTTTCAGCTTTCCCTAACGTTTCCCAGCGTTTTTTCGCATCACTCATTAATTCATTACCTGCTTTTCCTACCATTTCATCGTATTTTGGATTTGAATAACTCATTTGGTTGTACGGGCTCTTCGATTCAAACATATCAATAAATGTCATTGGATCCGCATAGTCTGGACTCCAACCTGCATAAGAAATTTCATAATCTTGCGCAGTTTCTAATTTTAATTTTTGTTTGAACGGCTGAATTTTCGTATTAATCGTTACACCTTTTAAATTTTTCTCAATTTGATCTTTTACATAGTCAGCAATCTTTTTCGCAGTTCCATCATCATAGCTTAGCAATTCAATTGTAACTTGATCTTTTCCAAGTTCTTTTTTCGCTTCTTCCCACGCTGCTGCTCCTTTTTTCGGATTATATTTCAGACCATTTTTAAATGTATCTTGATAATCTTTACCATCTGGCCCTGTCGCAAGTCCTTTTGGAACCAATTGATCTGTTGCTTTTGAACCATTATTTAAAATTACATTTGCCAATCCTTTTTTATCAACTGATAATGCAATTGCTTCACGAAGTTTTTTGCTCTTTAAAGGCGTATCTTGTCCGTTACGTTTTTGATTTAAACGTAAGAAGAATGTACTTGATTCCGCATACTCACCATATTCTTCTTTGTTCGATTTATATTTATCTACAAACTCTCCTGATAGTAATGTAAAATCAATTGATCCTGTATCATATAAGTTTACTTTCGTTGCAACCTCTTTTACTACACTATAGTTAATTTCTTCTAATTTCACAGTCTTTTTATCCCAGTACTTATCATTTTTCTTCAGCTGCCAACCTTGTTCATGTTTCCATGAAGACATAACGAATGGACCATTATACACAGTTGTATCTGCTTCTAAACCGTACTTATCACCTTTTTCTTTTACGAATTTTTCATTTAATGGATAGTATGATGGGAATGCTAATAAATTTAAGAAATACGGTACCGGTTTTTCTAATTCTACTTCTAGCGTGTAATCATCTACCGCCTTCGCCCCTAATTCAGTTACAGGTTTTTCTCCTTTATTAATTGCTTCTGCATTTTTAATATAGTAAGCAATAAATGCATATTCTGCCGCAGTATTCTTATCAAGTAAGCGCTTCCATGCAAAAACGAAATCTTTCGCTGTTACAGGATCACCATTTGACCATTTTGCATCTTTTCGCAGTTTAAACGTATACTTTTTACCATCTTCACTTTTCGTACTAGACTCTGCCGCAGCAGGAATTGGCTTATTATCTTTATCAAGGCGATATAGGCCTTCCATCGTGTTCCCTAAAATTTGCGAACCTAATGTATCAGTAGATTTAGAAGTATCCATCGTCGGAATTTCTTGGTTTTCCGTACGATTTAATACTTGTTTCGCTGCATATTTAATATCAGATTTTTTTTCTTCCCCACTATTTGATGTAGTAGTCGTTTTCTTTTCCCCACCTGACCCAGAACATGCTGTCAATGCAACACTCATCGCTAAAACTGGTACTACAACTGCCGTTAACTTTTTCATCTTTTTTCTCTTCATTTTTGTACCCTCCCTAATTATATGTACATTACCAACCCTTGAGAGACCCCTTACTAAAGATTATTTTTTCAAAAAATTACAACTAATGTTATTCTACTCTTTTTTTCGTATTTGTAAATAGTTTAATTTTAAATATTCTGATTTTTTTAATTTAGTAGGATTTATCCCCCATCTACTATATGTATATACTATACACCTTATTCGCCTCTATTTAACCACACTAAAAATTAGTATTTTAAGCTCACAAAAAAAGCATTTAAAAGTAGCTAAGCCACTTTTAAATGCTTTTTCAACTCTATTATTTTTCAGTTACATATGCCCACTTAAAGCTAAATTCTGGACTGATATTATGTTTTACTACACCTTTTACATTTGGTTGTAAAACATAAGAATCTCCACGTTGATATAAAGGTACAATCGCTACATCTTCTTCAAGTAATGTTTTTTCAGCTTTTCCTAACTCTTCCCAACGTTTCTTTGCATCGCTCATTAATTCCGTTCCAGCTTTTTTCACCATGCCGTCATATTTAGGATCAGAGAAGCTCATTTGGTTATGAGAATGTCCAGTCTCAAACATATCTAAGAACGTCATTGGATCTGCATAATCCGGATTCCATCCGCCATACGAAATATCATATTGTTGTTCAGTTTCTAATTTTAGTTTTTGCTTAAATGGCTGAAGTTTAATGTTAACTGTTACACCTTTTAAGTTCTTCTCAATTTGGTCCTTAATATATTCTCCAACTTTTTTCGCATTACCAGTATCATAGTTTAAGAATTCAATTGTAACTTGGTCTTTACCTAGCTCTTTTTTCGCTTCTTCCCAAGCTGCAGCAGCTTTTTTAGCATTTGGTTTTAAACCATTTTTAAACGTTTCTTGGAAGTCTTTACCGTCTGGTCCAGTTGCTAAACCTTTTGGTACTAAGAAGTCAGCTTCTTTTGATCCATCATTTAAAATTACGTTTGCTAAATTCTTTTTATCAACTGATAGTGCAATTGCTTCACGTAACTTTTTACTCTTTAATGGTGTATCTTGTCCATCACGTTTTTGGTTCATACGAATGAAATACGTACTCACTTGTGAATATGTTCCGAATTCATCTTTCTTATTTCTGTATTTATCTACGAACTCTCCAGTTAATAAAGCAAAGTCAACTTGACCGCTATCATATAAATTGATAAGAGTTGCTGGTTCTTTAACAACACTGAAGTTAACTTCTTCAAGTTTTACAGTCTTTTTATCCCAATATTGATCATTTTTCTTTAATTGCCATCCTTGTTCATGCTTCCAATCTTTAAGAACGAACGGTCCATTATAAACTGTTGTATCAGACTCTATACCGAACTTCTCGCCCTTTTCTTTAACGAACTTTTCGTTTAATGGATAATATGATGGGAATGCTACTAAGTTTAAGAAGTACGGTACTGCTTGCTCTAACTCAACTTCAAGCGTAAGATCATCTACTGCTTTTACTCCTAATTCAGTTACAGGTTTTTCTCCTTTATTTACTACTTCTGCATTTTTAATCGGGAATGCGATAAATGCATACTCAGCAGCTGTTTTTGGATCTAATAGACGTTGCCAAGCATATACGAAATCTTTCGCCGTTACTGGATCTCCATTTGACCATTTTGCATCTTTACGTAGTTTAAATGTATATTTTTTACCATCTTCACTTTTCGTGCTAGATTCTGCTGCAGCTGGAATAGGCTTATTATCTTTATCAAGACGATATAATCCTTCCATCGTATTCCCTAGCATTTGTGAAGATACTGTATCTGTTGATTTAGAAGAATCCATCGTTGGAATCTCTTGGTTTACTGTTCGATTCAACACTTGTTTTGCCGCTAATTTTCCCTCTGACTTGCTATCTCCACTTGAGTTTGTGCTTGTCTTTTTATCTCCGCCTGATGTAGAACATGCTGTTAGTGCCATGCTCATTGCTAAAACCGGTACTACAACTGCTGTTAGTTTTTTCATTTGTTTCTTTTTCATTTTGTACCCTCCCTAATTCTTAACGATAGCTATTAAAGAATTTTCTGATAATTCTGTTTTTCTCTATATATTTATCAGACGATTCTTACTAATTCTTATTCTACTAATTTTTTAATTTTTGTAAAGTATTATTATTGAAAATTTTTAAAAAATTATTTTTTTACAGTAATATTCATAAAAATTCCATATGTTGTTCAAACC
>NZ_JBEUTW010000032.1:0-9281 GCF_040492675.1 Bacillus sp. AP50 | reverse complement strand
ATCATAATGCTTTGGAAAATATATTTAGTTATTGTAGCAATGTTAGCTATTATTTCGTTAGTAAGGGGCATGTTTCAAACACCAATTCAAAAGTTTGACTTTGTAGTTTCTATTATTACGTGGATAGGGCTCTTTGGTTTTGTATTTGATATACAAATATTAACCTCAATTGTTTGGAAATGTATCTTCTTGTTTAGCGTCATTTGGACTTTAACTGCAGTTTTTGTTTTTCGTTTATATGAAGAGCGAGATGAGCCGTTACCTTTTATATTTAAAGTAATTGGAATTATTCCAACGCTTCCATTATATTACGGATTATATCAATATGCATTTTAAAAAAGACAACGATGGATTATCCCATCATTGTCTTTTTTACTTTGCTTCTTACATAAATCATCCCAGCAAATGTTAATAAAAATGCTGTCCCGATAATGAAGCTGATGCTAGGT
This sequence comes from Bacillus sp. AP50, assembly GCF_040492675.1. Taxonomy (NCBI): domain Bacteria; kingdom Bacillati; phylum Bacillota; class Bacilli; order Caryophanales; family Bacillaceae; genus Bacillus; species Bacillus sp. AP50. The sequence continues at coordinate 8,832 of NZ_JBEUTW010000032.1, read as the reverse complement.
GATGCTCCGATTGCGCCGACTGTAAAGGAGCCAGCAACAACTCCTAATGAGAAGAAGGCATAAAATAATCCGAATGCCTTTCCGCGATTATCGTCTGTAGTATTTTCAACGAGTAAAGCGTTAATAGACGGGAAGAGGATTGCGAATCCAATTCCATAAATTATCATTACGATAAAGAGCATACCTTTTGTAGCAAATAATCCGAGTAAAGATAATGCGAATGCCATAACTGCAATTCCGATTAGCATTAGTTTCGAACGATTAAATCGATCGTAAATACGATTTGTTGGAAGCAAGAAGAAGAGGATAGCAGTTATACCAAATACACTTAACATCATGCCTGTTGTGGATGCTTTAAGCGCTAATGCCTCAACTTTTACTGGTAACATATAAGTGACAATTCCTTGTGAAAACATTAATGTGAAAGCACCAATATATGCTTGTAATAACGGTTCTGATTTTAAAAGTTCAACCATATCTTCTTTGTTCATCATTTGCGTTCTTGATGTATCTTTTCTTGATACGTTATTTGGTAAGAAGAATAGAGATACGATCGTACCAAGAGCCATTAAAATAGAAATAGTAATGAAGACCCATTCTACGCCAGCTGTTGCTTTCATAATACCGCTGAAAGCCGGTCCTACGATTGCGGCTGTTCCAACAGCAGCACCAGATAGAGCCATTGCTTTTCCTTGTCTTTTTGCATTTGTTTGTTTTGATAAAAATGTAAAGGCAGCAGGAATTAAAAAGCCATCACTAAATCCATGCATAAAGCGAACAACTAATAGTTGTTCACCACTTTGAACAACGGTGTATAACAAGACTATGAAACTCGTAATTCCCATGCTTATATAAAGGATTTTTTTTGCACCAAATTTATCGACAGCTGCTCCAGCAATAATATTACCGATCATATTAGCGAATGAGTACATACCGACAACTAGCCCGATAATAAGAGGGGTTCCTCCAAGGCTTTGAGCGAAAGTACTCATAATAGGTAATTGTGAAAATGTATCTAAAAAAGCCACGATAACGATAAAGTAAATAAAATATTTCAAGCGATATTCACCTCTCCTATGCTATTATGGCACAATGCTAATTTCACCTGCAATGAAATTGATTAACAGATGTGGAAAAAAGTACAAAGTGACAAAATATTGAACGTTATTTGTAAAAAATTAGTAAGGATGTGATTGTTTTTTTGAAATATATGGATAGAAGTATTATAATAGAATTGTAAACTTCACCAGGTTAAGTATATACATAGAGAGGGATGTATAAAATGAAAGCACTACTTTGGCATAATCAACGTGATGTACGAGTAGAAGAAGTACCAGAACCAACAGTAAAACCAAGAACAGTGAAAATCAAAGTTAAATGGTGTGGTATTTGTGGGACAGACTTGCATGAATATTTAGCAGGGCCTATTTTTATTCCAACAGAAGAACATCCATTAACACATGTGAAAGCACCTGTTATTTTAGGTCATGAGTTTAGTGGTGAGGTAATAGAGATTGGTGAAGGAGTTACATCTCATAAAGTGGGAGACCGCGTTGTTGTAGAACCAATTTATTCTTGTGGTAAATGTGAAGCTTGTAAACATGGACATTACAATGTTTGTGAACAACTTGTTTTCCACGGTCTTGGCGGAGAAGGCGGCGGTTTCTCTGAATATACAGTAGTACCAGAAGATATGGTTCATCACATTCCAGATGAAATGACGTATGAACAAGGTGCGCTTGTAGAACCAGCAGCAGTAGCAGTTCATGCAGTACGTCAAAGTAAATTAAAAGAAGGGGAAGCTGTAGCAGTATTTGGTTGCGGTCCAATTGGACTTCTTGTTATCCAAGCAGCTAAAGCAGCAGGAGCGACTCCTGTTATTGCAGTTGAACTTTCTAAAGAACGTCAAGAGTTAGCGAAATTAGCAGGTGCGGATTATGTATTAAATCCAGCAACTCAAGATGTGTTAGCTGAAATTCGTAACTTAACAAATGGTTTAGGTGTAAATGTTAGCTTTGAAGTAACAGGTGTTGAAGTTGTACTACGACAAGCGATTGAAAGTACAAGCTTCGAAGGACAAACTGTAATTGTTAGTGTATGGGAAAAAGACGCAACAATTACTCCAAATAACTTAGTATTAAAAGAAAAAGAAGTTATTGGTATTTTAGGATACCGTCACATCTTCCCAGCTGTTATTAAATTAATTAGCTCTGGTCAAATTCAAGCAGAGAAATTAATTACGAAAAAAATTACAGTCGATCAAGTTGTTGAAGAAGGATTTGAAGCACTTGTAAAAGATAAAACACAAGTGAAAATTCTTGTTTCACCTAAATAAGATAGAATCGAATAGAGTAGCCCTTTTCTAGAAATAGAAGAGGGCTACTTTTTTTCTATACTGAAAGGTGATAGACTTTCCTTTGACTAAATGTATTTTTGTTTGGAAGGGAGAATCTAATGCTTTCATTTTTGTTAACTTTAAAGCGAATGTTAAGAGCCTGTTTACGAGCGTGGAAAGATAAAGAATTTCAAGTATTATTCGTATTAACAATTTTGACTTTAATATCGGGTACGATTTTTTATAGTACAGTTGAAGAATTACGTCCTATTGACGCTTTATATTTTAGTGTGGTCACGTTGACGACTGTCGGTGATGGGAATTTTAGTCCGCAAACTGATTTCGGAAAGATATTTACAATCTTATACATATTTATTGGGATTGGATTAGTGTTTGGATTTATTCATAAGTTAGCAGTTAATGTACAATTGCCAAGTATATTATCGAATAGAAAAAAAGAGTAAAGCATTCAGATGCTTTACTCTTTTTTTACATTAGTTTAGACAAGCCTTAATAATAGTTTATTAAAATGAAAGTGTATTCATTCATTATATTCACTGTGTATAAAGTTATAATGATATGAACATTTGCATATTTTAATTTATTGATAGAAATTTCGTGAAAGGTGGGATATTCTAGTCATAGGTTAACCGGACGACATCATAGGATCCTAACAAAATGTTTACAATAATTCAATTATAAAATGGAGGATTTTATATGAAAAAGAAAGTACTTGCTTTAGCGGCAGCTATTACATTAGTTGCTCCATTACAAAGTGTTGCATTTGCTCATGAAAATGATGGGGGACAGAGATTTGGAGTTATTCCGCGCTGGTCTGCTGAAGATAAACATAAAGAAGGCGTGAATTCTCATTTATGGATTGTAAACCGTGCAATTGATATTATGTCTCGTAATACAACACTTGTAAAACAAGATCGAGTTGCACTATTAAATGAATGGCGTACGGAGTTAGAGAACGGTATTTATGCTGCTGACTATGAAAATCCTTATTATGATAATAGCACATTTGCTTCACATTTCTATGACCCTGACAATGGGAAAACTTATATTCCGTATGCAAAGCAGGCAAAGGAAACTGGAGCTAAGTATTTTAAATTAGCTGGTGAGTCTTACAAAAATAAAGATATGAAACAAGCATTCTTCTATTTAGGATTATCTCTTCATTATCTAGGGGATGTAAACCAACCGATGCATGCAGCAAACTTTACGAACCTTTCGTATCCACAAGGGTTCCATTCTAAATATGAAAACTTTGTAGATACGATAAAAGATAACTATAAAGTAACGGATGGAAATGGATATTGGAACTGGAAAGGTACGAATCCAGAAGATTGGATTCATGGAGCGGCAGTAGTTGCGAAACAAGATTACGCTGGCATTGTAAATGATAATACGAAAGATTGGTTCGTGAGAGCTGCTGTATCACAAGAATATGCAGATAAATGGCGCGCTGAAGTTACACCAATGACAGGTAAGCGTTTAATGGATGCACAACGTGTTACTGCTGGATATATTCAGCTTTGGTTTGATACGTACGGAAATCGTTAAGTATTTAAAAAAGGTCAAATCTCAGAATAGAGTATTTGGCCTTTTTATCACTATACAATACATGGAGGTATGAAACGTGAAAGGTAAATTGCTAAAAGGTGTACTTAGCTTAGGTGTTGGTCTAGGAGCTTTATATAGTGGAACGTCAGCTCAAGCAGAAGCGTCTACAAATCAAAACGATACATTAAAAGTGATGACGCATAATGTATATATGCTATCAACAAACTTATATCCGAACTGGGGACAAACTGAGCGTGCTGATTTAATCGGGGCGGCAGATTATATAAAGAATCAAGACGTAGTTATATTAAATGAAGTGTTTGATAATAGCGCATCAGATCGTTTATTAGGGAATTTGAAGAAAGAATATCCAAATCAAACAGCAGTATTAGGTCGTAGTAGTGGAAGTGAATGGGATAAAACGTTAGGAAACTATTCATCTTCAACTCCTGAAGATGGTGGCGTTGCGATTGTGAGCAAATGGCCAATCGCTGAAAAGATTCAATATGTATTTGCAAAAGGATGCGGGCCAGATAATTTATCGAATAAAGGATTTGTATACACGAAAATTAAGAAAAATGATCGCTTTGTTCATGTAATTGGTACGCATTTGCAAGCGGAAGATAGTATGTGCGGAAAAACTTCACCTGCATCTGTACGTACAGACCAATTAAAAGAAATTCAAGACTTTATTAAAAATAAAAATATACCAAATAATGAGTATGTGTTAATTGGTGGTGATATGAACGTAAATAAAATAAATGCAGAGAACAAGAATGACTCAGAGTATGCATCTATGTTTAAAACATTGAACGCTTCTGTACCATCTTATACTGGACATACAGCGACTTGGGACGCAACGACAAACAGTATTGCAAAATATAATTTCCCTGATAGTCCTGCTGAGTATTTAGATTATATTATTGCAAGTAAAGACCATGCGAACCCATCGTATATAGAGAATAAGGTGTTACAGCCGCAATCTCCACAATGGACTGTTACATCATGGTTCCAAAAATATACGTATAATGATTACTCTGATCATTATCCAGTAGAGGCGACTATTTCTATGAAGTAGTTTCAAAAAGTTTCTTCGTAAAGAAGAAACTTTTTTTATTTGCAAACAGGAAAATCACACTTTCTTTCCAATATGTATAAGACATATTGAGAAGAGGAGAGAAAAATGTGGATCGAGGAATTTTTAAAGAAGTTCCATTACCGTGTGCATTTTTGGATGAAGTGGCTTTAGATAGAAATATTCAATCGATTATAGAGTTAAGTGGAAATAAAAAGATTCGTATAGCGAGTAAATCGTTACGCTCTGTTCCGATTATGCAAAAGATACTAGCTGCAAATGATCGATTTCAAGGTATTATGTGCTTTTCACCTAGAGAGATTTTATTTTTAATAGAACAAGGATTTAATGATTTATTGCTTGGATATCCTGCTTACGATGAAAGAGCTCTGTATGAAATTAGTTTGTTAACAAAGAAAGGTTTCATTATAACTTGTATGGTGGATTGTGAAGAGCATATTGTGTATTTAGAAAACATTGCTGAGCAATCTAAAGGATGTTTTCGTGTTTGTTTGGATATTGATATGAGTAGTCGCTTCTTTCAATTTCATTTTGGTGTACAAAGGTCCCCAGTAAAAAATGTGCAGGATGCGTTGAAAGTAGTAGAAAAGGTGAGAAGGTCATCATATTTAATGTTAGATGGTGTAATGGGATATGAAGCTCAAATTGCCGGGGTGGGCGATTATATACCGAATCAATGGTTGAAAAGTAAAGTGATTTCGTATTTAAAGCAGAAATCAGTGCTAGAAGTTAAAGAAAGAAGAGAACATATTGTAAAAGCAATACAAAACATTGGTATTGAGCTAAGGTTTGTAAATGGAGGCGGAACAGGAAGCATAAAAACAACCGAGAAAGATAATTCAGTTTCAGAGATTACAATAGGTTCTGCTTTTTATTCTCCGAAGCTGTTTGATTATTATAAAGAGGTGAAATTTCATCCAGCGGTCGGATTTGCCTTACCAGTTGTGCGTAAACCAGTCCCGTTTATTTACACTTGCCTAGGTGGTGGATATATTGCTTCAGGAGCAGTTGGAAAAGATAAAGAGCCTGAAGTTTGGAGACCGAAGGGTGCAAAATTATTAGCTTTAGAAGGTGCTGGCGAGGTACAAACGCCAATTTTTTATAACGGCGAGGAACGAGTGGATATAGGAGAGACCATTTTGTTTCGTCATAGTAAGGCTGGTGAATTATGTGAACGCTTTCCTTTTTTGTATCGTGTTAAAAAAGGAGAGATTGTCGGGGAGTATTCAACATATCGGGGGGATGGCCAATGCTTTCTATAAAGGGACAAAAGTGGAGAAATTGGACAGGGAATGTAGAAGGAACGCCGCATTATACGATGTATCCAGAAAGTATACAAGATGTAGTAGAAGTTGTGGGGCTTGCGCGAAAAAAGGGAAAGAAAATTCGTGTTGTCGGTTCAGGACACTCGTTTACCCCCCTTGTGCAAACGGAAGAAGTTTTAGTTTCTTTAGATGAATTGAAGGGTATTGTGAATATTGATGCAGAGAAGATGGTTGCTGAAGTATGGGCAGGAACAAAGTTATATGATTTAGGGAAGTTACTTGAGGAAAAAGGTTATGCGCAAGAAAATTTAGGGGATATTGATTCGCAATCTATTGCAGGAGCGATTAGTACGGGGACTCATGGAACGGGTATTACCTTTGGGAGTTTATCAACACAAGTTATAGAGATTACGGCAGTTCTATCTAATGGTGAGAGTATAGTTTGTTCGGAAGCTGAGAACGTAGAATATTGGAGAGCGTTTCAGTTGTCACTTGGAATGTTAGGTATCATTGTAAAGATAAAATTGAAGGTTATTCCAGCGTATTCACTCGTTTATGAAAGTGAAAAACAGTCATTATCCACTGTAATGAACAAACTAGAAGAATATAAGAAGCATCGTCATTTTGAATTTTTCGTTTTTCCTTATTCTGATGAAGTACAAGTGAAACTTACGAACGAAACAACGAATAAAGGCAGTGATTTGAAATGGCATAAACTAAAGGTGGAGTTACTTGAAAATAGGATGTTCTCTTTACTATCTAAAGGATGTAAATGGTTTCCTTCTATAAGTAAAGGCGTGAGTCGGTTATCAGCTAAAGCTGTACCAAACACAAAAATAATTGGCCCGAGCTATGAAGTATTTGCTACATCACGTACGGTGCCATTTTATGAAATGGAGTATAGCATTCCTTCAAAGTATATGAGGACGGTTGTAGAAGAAATCTCAAATCTTATTGAAAAGAAAAAGTATAAGGTGCACTTCCCAATCGAATGCCGCTATGTGAAAGGGGATGATATATGGCTTAGTCCGGCCTATGGAAGAGATTCAGCATATATCGCTGTTCATATGTATAAAGGTATGAAATATGCTGCTTACTTTGGTGAAGTGGAAAAGATTTTTCTGAAGTATGAAGGGCGTCCACATTGGGGGAAAATGCATACATTATCGTATGAACAATTACAATATATATATCCAGAGTTTCATTCGTTTTTACAGGTGAGGAAATCTCTAGATGAACTTGGAATGTTTTTTAATCCTTATGCGGAGAAGTTATTTATCCCGCTATTTGTCAGGCAGTAAGACCCCTACCTCAAAATTCAGTGGAAGCAAAGAAGTTAGGTGAGGGCTAATTAAAGTTTCACATTATGTATATGAAAAAGGTGACAAATAATTATTTGTCACCTTTTTTTAGTGTAATTGCATTTCTTGTATGACTAATATGTTCATAAAATAGTAGTTTATCCCGGCTAAATACATGTAGTAAAACATGAATAATAAATAGGCCGTTAATGATGAATAAGAATAACAATGTAACGAGTAATACTAAAGGCTCTGTGTGATTTAAAATAGAGCTACTAGAAAGAATATAATTGATTCCACCTAATGCAAAATAAAATATACCGTAGCGAATAAATAGTTCTTTTAATGTAATACGATTTGATTTTCCTTTCACGTGAATGCGAAGCAATGCTTTCCCAATTGTTTTTCCGTTAGTAAAGTATGGAATAATAATAAAGTAAATAAGGATTGAACACGTAATGAAAATGAGTTCATACATATTGGTGTAAGATTGCATATTAGAAACGAAGAAAGAATTTCCTTTGTTTTTAACGACAGGTACGACGATAGATAAGAAAATCCAATCAATTTGCATCGCGATAAGGCGACGAATGAATCCGACTGGTTTCGTTTCCAAATCAATATGACTATCTAACTCGTTTGTCTTCGGAAGGAAGTACGTAAATATTGGTGCAATGATAAAACCAATTACGCCACCTAATGTATTTAAAAACAAATCATCGATATCAAATAATCGGTATGCACAATTGTATATACCGTATAATCCAGTCACTTGTGTTAGCTCGAAAAATAGTGAAAGGAAAAAGGAAATGCAAATTGTTTGTAAGAAACTACGTCGGAAATAATAACGTAAGTAAATACCGAATGGAACAGTTAATAGAACGTTAAAGGCAACTTGTAAAAACGCAGACTCTTTTAATAAGTAGAAATAAGTAGCTGGTTTCGTTAAAACTGCCGATGTATGACTACTAATCTCTTGTATGAAATAAAATGGTGCGAGTTGCATGTGTTGTGTATTAGCCGGTTGTAGGCTACAAGTATCAAACGTTTGTGGCAACGGCAAAATAACAAGAAAATAGGCATTTAATAAGTAAAGTAATAATGAGTATAAAATAAATGAGCGCCATTTATTTAAATAACCGTATTTTCGATAATTAAATATTAAAAAAGGGATTAAAAGAAACATTGCTAAAAAAGGAAATAAAATAAATGCTGTTTTCACTGGAAATAAATATGCAGTCAAAGTAAAACTCCTTTCAATAAAAA
>NZ_JBEUTW010000031.1:0-23050 GCF_040492675.1 Bacillus sp. AP50 | reverse complement strand
CCCTAAAGCAGCACAATTCTAGCAAAATTAATATAACAAAAAATATTTATTGAAACATATAATGTAATGTATTCTATGTAATTGGTTAAAGGTTTGTTCTCACAAGCAATATATTTTAGCAACAATACTACTTGTATGATGAGCTGTAGAAGAAGTACTCAATCTCATTAAAAATAAAAAAGAGAGCAAAAGCTCTCTTTTTCCTTACCTTATTCTTCCCAAACTTTAACTTCTTTCATTACATCGCCTTGACGCATTTTTAATACTGTTTCAATACCGCTTGTTGCTTTACCAAATACAGTATGAACACCATCTAAATGCGGTTGTGGCTCATGAACGATAAAGAATTGGCTACCGCCTGTGTTACGGCCAGCGTGAGCCATAGAAAGTGATCCTACAAGGTGTCTATGAGGGTTTCCATCAGTTTCACATGGAATAGAGTAACCTGGGCCACCTGCACCTGTACCTGTTGGGTCTCCACCTTGGCTTACGAAGCCAGGAATAACACGGTGGAATGTCACACCATCATAAAATCCTTGCTCTGCTAATTTTTTAAAGTTTTCTACTGTTTTCGGTGCTTCTTCTGGGAAAAATTCCAAGTCGATTTTTTCACCGTTTTCCATTAATATGTATCCTAAAGTTTTCATGCGTATATGTCTCCTTTCAATTATCTCAGCACTATATTACCACATTCATGACTAGAAACAAAAAGAATCCGACAATCTAGATACTTCTTTTTTGAAATGTGGAAAAAGCTAGGTGACAAATAAGAAATATATACTATAATAACTTTGTTGCCCGAAAATTTTAGAAAGAGAAAGGGAGCGATTTTTCGTGAAAACGAAATTATTAGCTCTGCTATTAGCTGTAACGGTATTTATGATGCCAACAGCTTCATTTGCAGACATCATCGAGGGAGAATCAATTGTTACATTAGGAGAGAACTTATCCGAACAACAAAAACAAGATCTGTTAAAAGAAATGAAAGCACCAAAAGATGCTACAATTATCACTGTATCTAATGCGGAAGAACATAAATTTCTAGAAGGCATTGTTCCAAAAGCACAAATTGGTACGAGAGCAATTTCTTCTTCTATGATTACATACACAAAACCAGGATCTGGTCTTATTGTACGATCAAAGAACATTAACTGGGTAACAGATGCAATGTACACTAACGCTTTGATTACAGCAGGTGTAAAAGATGCAGAAATTCAAATTACTGCACCTTTTAAAGTTTCAGGAACTGCAGCTTTAACTGGATTAATGAAAGCATACGAAACTGCGTCCAATAAACAAATTCCTGAAGAAGTTAAAAAAGTAGCGAATGAAGAAATGGTACAAACAGCCCAGCTTGGTGATAAAATTGGTGAAGAAAAAGCAGTTCAACTTGTTGCAAAAATTAAAGAAGAAATTGCAAAAGAACAGCCAAAAACAACAGAAGATTTACGTTCATTAATTAAAAAAATTGCTGATCAACTCGGCATTACATTAACAGATGAACAGTTAGATAACTTAGTATCGTTATTTGATAAAATGAAAAATCTTAATATCGATTGGAATCAAGTTGGTAGTCAATTAAACAAAGCAAAAGAACATGTTTCTGCCTTTTTAGGATCTGAAGAAGGGCAAAGTTTTCTAGATAAAGTGAAAGATTTCTTCTCAAGTATCATTGATTTTGTTAAATCTTTATTCAAGTAAAAAAGAAGCCCGCCAATGACGGGCTTCTTTTTTATACAAGTAACGGTAATTTCATAACAGCCTCTTCAACCGAACGCACTATATGATTTGCTTTCTCCTTTACATATGGATGGGCATGATGAAGAGTAAATGAATGCGGGGTTACTTCAAACATAGAAATATCATTGAAAGAATCTCCAATACAAGCAACTTCATTTGCTTCAATTTGCAAATAATCCATTAGTCGCTTTAGAGCACTCCCCTTACTCACGCCTCTTGGCATAATATCAACATAGCGTTTACCTGATATAAAAACTTCCGCTTCGCCTTGAAACGTATCTCGTAGCTCTTGATCTAACGTCACAATTTTCTCTTCTTCTCCAAAAACAAACAATTTTGCAGGGTGTACAGTCTTACCAAACTCTTCTTCTAACGCTTCAATTTCAGCGATATGCACGCCCATATATGCTTCAAAATTATGGTGATGTTCATTCTTCCTTTTTGTATATCGCTGCTCATTTGCACAAACAATATCCGCTAGTCCTTTTTTATGTATATATCGATATATTTCCTGGGCAACCACATTTTCAAAACTCGATTCATGAAATAAATTTCCATCTGGAAGTAACATTGTCGCTCCATTTAAGCCAGTTGTGTAATATGGGAATGCAAACCTTTTTACAACTTCATCAATTCTGTGTGTAAAGCGGCCAGAGGCAAAACAAATATTTGTCCCTTTCTCAGCTAACCAACACAGCGCACGTTCATCTTCTTTTTGCATATGATTCACATCGTAAACGAGCGTGTCATCTAAATCACTTACAAATAATTTAATCATGTCCTCTTCCCCTTTCATACACAATATCTACTCTAAGTGTACACAAAAAATGTTTGATTTTTGTTAAAAAATAATAAATTTTTGCTAAAAAAAATAAACGGGTGTATAATCCCGTTTATTTTTGTCTTTTTACATTTTGAGGTCTTACAATACTTGGTCGTACTTTTAAACTAGACATCGTTGGACGGAGTAAAATTTTTGTTAACGCGCCCCAATCAAATGGTAAAAACGGCCATAAATAAGGTGTTTGTAAACTTTTTATAGACGTTAAAAATAAAATTAATATCGTCATACCAATTACAAATCCCATCTCATGGAAGAGACCTGTTAAAATAATAACAAACAATTTCCCAACCTTATTCCCTAATCCTAGTTCATAACTCGGTGTTGCATATGCACCAACCATCGAAACTGCTACATACAAAATTACTTCTGGCACAAACAAACCTACATCAATTGCAATTTGACCAATTAATATAGCGGAAATCAACCCTGCTGCAGACGATAACGGCGTTGGAGTATGAATGGCTGCCATCCTTAAAAACTCAAGTCCGACCTCTGCCATTAACACCTGTAATAAAATTGGTAAATGCGTCATCTTAGTCGGTCCAATAAAAGCAAGATTTGCTGGCAAAAGAGTTGGATCAAATACAAACACTAACCAAAATGGTAATAAAAATAACGAGAATATAACACCTAAAAAGCGCACCCAGCGTAAAAATGTACCGACAGCTGGATTTTGTCTAAACTCTTCCGCGTGCTGTAAATGATGAAAATATGTTGTCGGTGTAATCATAGCACTTGGCGATGTGTCAACAAGTACTAACACATGTCCTTCTAGTAGATGATTTGCTGCTACATCTGGCCTTTCTGTATATCGAATAAGTGGGAATGGGTTATAGCTTTGCTTTACAACAAATTCTTCTACTGTTTTATCCGCCATCGTAATTCCATCTACATCGATGTTATTTAATTCTTGTTTTATAATCTTTACTAAATCTGGATTTGCAACATCTTGAACGTATGTAATACAAATATCCGTTTGCGATCTATCTCCTACTCGAACCATTTCATTTCGAAGACGTGGATCTCGAATTCTCCTACGAATTAACGCTGTATTTACAACGATATTTTCAACAAATCCATCCCTCGCACCTCGTACTACCTTTTCGGTATCCGGTTCTGTCGGTGTTCGCCCTGGATAACTACGAACATCGATCGCGAACGCTTCCGTTTCACCTTCCACAAATATCACGATCAGTCCTGATAATACTTGGAGCATTACCTCATCCATCGTTTTCACTTTACTTACTTGTTGATGGATTAAGCGATTCTCTAAAAGCTTCACTGTATCTTCTTCTACATCCCTTATCTCATTTGTATCCACCGCTTCTTCTAAAATAGGGATAATATAATTTGTATCACAAAGTCCGTTTACAAATAACACACCAATTTCTTTATTCAAAATTTGAAATTTACGAATGCCGACATCGTATGTAACGCCTAGTCCAACTGTCTGCTTTAAATAATTTTCATTGTCACTTATGAAAGTTGATATAGGGATATCCACTTTTTTAGGCTTCGTCATAAAAACCACTCCTTTCCAAAATTAATTGAATTGCTTTCTTCGTAATAGGTGATCCCCTCTCCCATTCATCATTTCCACACATCTTACCAATGTCACCGACTCCAACAATGACAGGAACATTTAAATCGTCTAAACAATATATTGTATCTCCGCTAATCCTGCCAATTTCACCATCTGGAAGTCCAAATTTATCAACACCGTATTCGGTTAAATTCCCGTTCCGATCTACACTTACATCTACACGTGCCCATTCCCAATGATGCGTATTAGACGCTACTGCTAAAATACCGAGCACATCAATTTGTTTATGGGTAGCCACATATTTTAATGCCTTTTCACCAGATCCTTCTCCAATAAATCCACTGTCATCAAACATGACAAATACAGGGTCATATGGCGTTTGCATAATAAGCTCAACAACTTTTTTCCCTGTCAATTTGGTTGGATTACTTTGTGATGCTGAAATACACCTTCCCCCAAATTCCTTCGTTAAAAGCTCAATTGTCCGCTTTGCATATTCATCTCCATCTGTGACCAAAACAACCCTTCGTCTCATTTGATTTATCCTTTCGGTTTACATATAAGTGCTATAAAAAATGAAAACAATATCGCTGCGGAAATGCCCGCAGACGTTAAACTAAACATGCCAATACCAATTCCTAAATATCCATGTTTTTCTGCTGCATGCATTGCTCCGTGCAATAGTGAATGTCCAAAACTTGTAATAGGGACTGTCGCTCCAGCACCTGCAAATTTTATTAGTTTATCGTACAATCCAAATCCATCTAAAATTGCTCCGATGACTACAAAAGTTGCCATTAAATGAGCTGGTGTTAACTTTACGAAATCTAACAATAGTTGCCCAATTAAACAAATAGCTCCACCTACAAGAAATGCATATATAAAATCCACAATTCACTCTCCTTTAACTCTCTCAAATACGACACCATGTGCAATTGTTGGAATCGTTTCCTTCTGTTGCATCATCATCGGGCTTAATAATGCACCAGTCGCAACGACAAAAATTCGTTGTAAATTCCCTTTTTGCATCTCGTGTAATAAATGGCCATACGTAACAACTGCTGAACAAGCGCAACCACTACCACCTGCAAACACTTCTTCTTGACTTGATTCATAAATCATCAATCCACAATCATTGTATATATGCCCAAGATCATAACCTTCCTCAAGTAAAAGTTGTTTCGCAATCGGCGTCCCAACAGCTGATAAATCACCCGTAACAATCAAATCATAATCATCGGCACTTCTTCTTAAATCTTCAAAATGTTGTTGAATTGTATGAGCTGCTGCTGGAGCCATCGCTGCCCCCATATCCAAAGGATTTGTAATTCCTAAATCTTGCACTTTTCCGATTGTAGCTGACGTAATTTTAATTGCACTTTTTTCATTGCTAATTAATATAGATCCTGCACCAGTCACAGTTGAATTTGCTGTCCCTGGTTTTTGCCCACCGTACTCTGTTGGATAGCGAAATTGTCTTTCAGCCGTTGCATTATGACTGCTTACTGTAGCTAAGACACGATTTGCAAATCCACCGTCTATAAAAGCTGAGCCAACTGCTAAAGTCTCCATAGACGTTGCACAAGCGCTAAACATTCCTAAAAAAGGAATGCCCCACTTACGCGCAACATAATTTGCTGTCACTGTTTGATTTAATAAATCTCCCGCTAAAAAGAAATCAATTTGCGATGTTTTTATATTCCCTTTTTGCACTGCTTGTTGAATTGAGTCTGACATTAATCTTCGTTCGGCGAGCTCCCAATTTTCTTCTCCACAATGCAAGTCATCATATGAAATATCAAATTTTTTCCCAAGAGGGCCCTCAGCTTCTTTCGGACCGACAGCAGTACCCGTTGCATTCACATATATATCATTTTGAAATACCCACGTTTGTTTTCCGGTCAACCTCATACTAGCCCCTCCTTTAAGACATAAAAATTTTAAAGGTATACCTTATTAACCCAATGATATATGCACCAACAACCCCAAATACAATCACACTTCCTGCCAGTTTAAACATATTTGTAGCAATCCCTAGAACAACCCCTTCGCTCTTATGTTCTAAGGCAGCGCTCGCCATAGAATTTGCAAATCCTGTTACCGGTACCGCTGATCCTGCTCCAGCAAATTGACCGATTTTATCATATACACCACACCCTGTTAAAATCGCGGATAATAAAACAAGGGTTGCAACAGTTGGGTTTCCTGCCTCTTGTTCACTGAAGTGAAAATAATGTATATAAAATTTCATCAATACTTCTCCAACTGTGCAAATGAGTCCACCTACAAGAAATGCTTTGATACAATTTAGTAAATAGTTTGGCTTTGGATGATACTCCTTCACTTTATTTATGTAATCATCCTTCAATTTCTGACTTGTCATTTATATACTGCCTCCTACTTTACGAAATAAATCCAGTGAAACAACGATCCTATTACTTTCCCAAGTACAAGAGCAACGAGCAAAACAATAATCTTCCCCTCTACCCCTACTCGTTTCGCTAAAATAGGCAGAACATTTAACACCTCTGTTAATGCCGCAGCAAGCATTCCAATGAACGTGC
Organism: Bacillus sp. AP50; assembly: GCF_040492675.1. Taxonomy (NCBI): domain Bacteria; kingdom Bacillati; phylum Bacillota; class Bacilli; order Caryophanales; family Bacillaceae; genus Bacillus; species Bacillus sp. AP50. The sequence goes on along the minus strand of NZ_JBEUTW010000031.1, from coordinate 16,359 downwards.
CACAAAATATCCCTAATATAACGAGCCAATATTGCGACGTTTGAAATGTAATGTTTTTCAAACTGCACCAAGCCCCTGTTAAAGTACCTGCAATAACTGCCCACTCAAAATATTGAATATGCTTTCCACTTCTCGTTAATTGGGCTAAACGGGGGATTATACCAAGTACAGCTAAAAATGCGACATATCCGCTACCTACCGCAATCCCTCCAGCTAAACCAATTAAAATAACAAATCCAGACTCAATCATCGGTAAGTTGTTTCATATTATCCTTGTTTTCATTAACGATTACATACTGATCAAGTGACTGTTGGTATTGAAACATCTCAACTTCTAGCGGACTCGGCTCTTCATTAATTCGCTTTTGAAATACATGATTAAAGAATAAAACCATCCCTAAGCCAAGACCTAAAGAATAAGGAATTTGAAATAAAAGTGGTTGCGCATTAAATTCTCCAGTAATCATGTAATATAACCGTTGATGTACTTGTTGCATACTTACATCTTCATGGAAATAAATGATCGCAAGGGCCGCTCCAACGAAAAGTAACAGCCATACAAGCCCGAAAAAAATTGGGTGTGTCTTCTTTTTTTCGTATATAATTTCAACAAGAGTTTGTCCAGAACCGAGTAAATTAATTTGTAGATGAGATGCTTTCTGTTGAATAATCTCAATTACTTTCATAACATCAATTACAACATGCGTCTTATCATGCGCTGTTATTTTGTAAACTATCTCATTTTGTAACAACTCAACTACGGAAGAATCTCCGGCAAGTTGAGCAACATCGCCCAGCTTTACTTCATAAGTAGGAGAAACTTTTAAACGATTGCGCATTTTAATATAAATCGTTTGTTCCAACTTTCATTCACCCCTTCACTCTTCCTCGTAGTTGTAGTATGGTTATTGAATTTTTTTCTAATACAATTTTTTCATAAAAAAACATCTGCACCATTTCGGTACAGATGTTTTTTACTTATGCCTTTTTCTTAAATAAGTTTGCAATACTTAATGCAAGCCCTCCCCAAATGACTACTATTCCAATAACCATCATCATAATTGCTGATCCACTCATTATGAAACACCTCGATCTTTCCATTCTTTTTCAAGCTTGGCAGAATCCGAATGTATTTGTGCATTCCATTTCTTTAGACTAATAATTAGCGCAACGATAAGGAAGGCTGCTGCTATCGACCAACCATACGTTATAACAAACTCAGTCGGATAATCTCCATAATTCTTTTTAATATTTTGGATTGTACCATCAATTAGCATATACCCTAACATAAGCGGAGTAATAACGAGTAAACTCACTCTCCAAAACGTTCCTAATTTAATATCAGATACAAAGTTTGCATGATTTTGATAAACTGGTAAACGACGTAAAATGAGCCCTATCGTCACTACTTCCGCAAGTGCAATTGTAATTAATCCGAAATTATTAGCGAAATAGTCGACAACATCTAAGAACATAAGCCCACCACGTGTTGCAAATACAAGAGAAACTAACACGAGAAGGGTTCCCATAATTCCAATGGTTTTTTCCCGACTTAAACTGAATTTTTCAGATACAGCGGCAAAACATACTTCCGCGAGTGAAATAAGTGATGTGATTCCAGCAACCGTTAACGATAAGAAAAATAATACACCAAACAACGGTGACATCGGCAATTCATTAATAATTTGCGGAAATACTACGAACGCAAGCCCAACGCCAGCACTTGCTACTTTATCAACCGGTACTCCCATATTATTCGCCATAAATCCAAGAGCTGCAAAGACCCCAATACCTGCTAATAATTCAAATCCTGAGTTTGCAAATCCAGTAATAAAGGCATTATTTGTTGTATCCGAGTTTTTCGGTAAATAACTAGAATACGTAATCATAATTCCAAATGCTAAAGATAAACTAAAGAATATTTGACCATAAGCAGCAAGCCATACTTTCCCATCAAAAATACGACTCCAATCTGGTTTAAAGAATGCATCTAGTCCTTGCATAGCACCTTCCATCGTCACTGCACGAACGACGATAATAAGGAACATAACAACTAATAAAGGAATAAATATACGGTTAACAACTTCTATTCCTTTTTTAACTCCTTTAAATGCAACGCCAAGTACAATAATCCAAACGAGAGCTAATGGAATTAATACTTCCGGTACAAGTCCTCCAAATTGCCCTGGCTTATCTGCAACATGTAAGTACTCTTTAAATAAAAATGATTGCGTGTCTTTTCCCCATGCTCCAGTAATTGCAAAGTATGTATACGATATAGACCAAGCAATAATCACTGCATAATATGTTGAAACGATAAATGTTACGCACATTTGCCACCATCCAATAAATTCGGCACGCGGGCTAATACGGAAAAATGTAAGTGGTGCTGAACCACGATGACGATGACCAAGGGCAAACTCAAACGCTAACAATGAAATACCAGTCGTTAATAATGCAAATAAGTACGGTAAAAAGAATGCTCCTCCTCCATTTTCATACGCTGTATAAGGAAAACGCCATATGTTTCCTAATCCAACGGCAGATCCGACCGCTGCAAAAATAAATCCAGCTCTCGTTCCCCATTGTTGCCTCGTTTCCATGTTTCCTTCCCCCTTTATGACAAGTTCATACTTGGATTATATTTTAAATTGACTAAATTATAAATAAATTCTGTTAATTTTTACGAAAATTAACATCTCTCTCCTATTAACGGCATAAAAAAATCGAATAGACAATTATTCGTCTATTCGATCTTTCATCTGTTTTAATATTTTCTTTTCAAGTCTTGAAACTTGTACTTGCGAAATGCCTATGCGCTCTGCTACTTCTGACTGTGTTTGATCTTTATAGTAACGCAAGTATACAATTAAGCGCTCTCGTTCATCTAGTTCTCTAATCGCTTCTTTTAAAGCAATTTTATCGAACCATTTCGTTTCAGATTGATCTGCAATTTGATCTAAAATAGTGATTGGATCTCCATCGTTTTCATATACAGTTTCATGTATAGACGAAGGGGCCCGGCTCGCTTCTTGTGCTAGAACAACTTCCTCTGGCGTTAGTTCTAGTGCCTCTGCCACTTCATTAATCGTTGGAGCCCTTCCGAATTCTTTCGAAAGCTCATCTCTCATCTTTCGAATTTTGTTTCCTGTTTCTTTTAAAGACCTACTAACTTTCACTGATCCATCATCACGTAAGAAACGTTGTATTTCACCAATAATCATTGGAACTGCATATGTTGAAAATTTCACGTCGAAAGATAAATCAAATTTATCTACCGATTTCAAGAGCCCAATACATCCAATTTGAAATAGGTCGTCTGGTTCGTATCCTCGATTAAGAAACCGCTGTACAACCGACCAAACGAGGCGCATATTACTTTGAACGATTGTATCTCTCGCTTGTTGATCTCCATCTTGACTTTTTTGAATTAACGCTTTTAGCTCGTGGTCCTTTAACTGAGGTTTCTTCTTCTCATTTTTGACCTCTATGTCCATAGGCTATTCTCCTTAATTGCATAGAGCGTTACTATTTGATAAGTATTTTGTCAAATGGATTGTTGTCCCGAAAGATTCGTTTGAAATAACTTCTACTTCATCCATAAAATTTTCCATGATAGTAAATCCCATTCCGGAACGCTCTAATTCAGGTTTAGTTGTAAAAAGGGGTTGTCTCGCTTCATCTAAGTTAAAGATTCCAATCCCTTCATCTCGAATCGTGAGTTTCACCATTGCTTCTTCCAAAATTACAGAAATATAAACAATACCTTCTGCATTTCCTTCGTATCCATGAATAATTGCATTTGTAACCGCTTCTGACACAACTGTTTTAATCTCCGTTAATTCTTCCATCGTTGGATCTAGTTGTGCAATGAAAGCCGCTACTGTAACGCGAGCGAACGATTCATTTTGACTTAATGCTGAAAATTGAAGGTTCATTTCATTTCTCATCTATGCCACCCCCAACGTCGCGAGCGCGTGCGCTTCACTTTCTTCTAAGCGAACGATTTTGAATAAGCCCGACATTTCAAATAAACGCTTAACAGGCGGTGAAATTGCACAAACAACCATTTCTCCACCTAATCCCTTTACGTGTTTATATCGGCCTAATATAACACCTAGACCAGAACTATCCATAAAAGATAAGTTCTCTAGGCTCAAAACAATATGATGAACACCATGTGTCTCAATCATATCTGTTACTTTCGTTCGCAACTCTTCAGCCGTATGATGATCTAATTCACCCTCTAGTCTCACACATAGGACGTCACGTTTTACTTCTAATTGCATGGAAAGACTCACACGATTTCCTCCTTATGCTCAAACTTTACTTATTCACATACATAAAGATTTTCGTGATACAAAATAAGAATCCTTCCTGCTGACAAAAGAAGAACTATTTCGTCATAAAGTGAAACCTTTCAGCATTATTCACTTACATACGAATAGAAAAGCGGCAAAATATTTGCCGCTATTTTGATGTTGAAAACATCCCAAAACTTCTTTTAAATAACTCCCACCAGCTCGCTGCAGCAACATCTTCTTTTGCTACAATTGTTTGTTTTAATAAAACATCTTTATCTTTTTTAATAACAAGTGTACCAAGCGCGTCACCTTTTTTAATCGGTGCTTTTACTTTCTTTTCAGCAATTACTTCTTGTTTTACCTTGTCCATATTCTCGCCCTTCTTCATAAGAAGAGAAACATTATCTGATGCAACTAAATCTACTTTTTCTTTTTTCCCTTTCCCTACTTGAACTGTCTTAATTTTTTCGCCGCGCGTATACAATTTCTTTGTCATATATTGACCAAATGCGTAGTCAAGAAGCTTCGTCACTTGGTTGTTCCGTTCTTTTGATGTTGGTGCTCCCATGACAACTGAAATGACACGCATGCCATTTTTTTCAGCCGATGCTGTTAAACAATATTTCGCTTCTGTCGTAAAACCTGTTTTTACTCCATCTACGCCAGGATAAAAACGTACTAGCTTATTCGTATTAACGAGCCAAAACTTTTTATCCGTATCTTCACGTAAATAATCTTCGTACTTACCTGTGTATTTACGAATAAGTGGATACTTCATCAATTCTCTCGCCATTATAGCCATATCATTTGCTGTCGAATAATGGTCTTTGGCCGGAAGACCTGTTGGGTTTTGAAAATGTGTATTTTTCAGCCCTAGATCTTTCGCCTTTTTGTTCATCATATTTACAAATCCTTCTTCTGAACCTGCGATATGCTCGGCTACTGCAACAGATGCGTCATTTCCAGATGCAATTGCAATACCCTTTAACATCTCGTTTACAGTCATCTCTTCCCCAGGTTCTAAAAAGATTTGCGATCCACCCATTGAAGCTGCATGTTCGCTCGCTCTAACTTTATCGGTCAGTTTTAGTTTTCCTTTTTCAACTTGTTCCATAATTAAAAGCATTGTCATAATCTTTGTCATACTAGCAGGTGGTAATTTTTCATTTGGGTTTTTATCAAATAAAACTTTACCTGTATCTTGCTCAATTACGATTGCTGACGACGCTTGTTCCGCTAACTTCGGTGTTGTTTCTTCTGTTTTCTCCTGCTTCGTTTTCTCAGATTGTGCGAAACTCACTGAAGTTCCAGAAAGCAATAACATGAAACAAACAAGTATTCCAAAAACTCGCTTCATGACTAACCCTCCATTCTATATCAGACCTATTTTTTCCAATTTACCCTTTTTTAATACCAAATTTTTCTAACATTTTCAGTTGACAAATACATTCGCCCCCTATATTGTATTAATTGTATTACACACAGTAGTACACTTAATACATATGAGGAAGGAGACATTGCTCTTGCATATTCAACTTGACCCAAGAAGCAACACTCCGATATGGGAACAAATTGTTCAAAATATAAAAGAACTCGTATTGAAAAACATGTTGGCTCCAAGTGATAAACTTCCTTCTGTACGCGAACTCGCTTCTTTACTCGTTATAAATCCAAATACAGTGAGTAAAGCGTATCAAGAGTTAGAGCGACAAGGAATTATTGAAACGTTACGAGGAAAAGGAACATTTGTATCCCAATCGATTACCCCAACATTAGACGAAAGGAAAATCGCTATGGTTGAAAAGCAATTTCATCAATTACTATTAGAAGCCTCTTATCTTGGTATTACGAAAGATAAAATTCATGATTGGATAGATTCATACTATAAAGAGATTGGAGGGAATACGGATGTTGAAAGTGACAAGCTTGAAGAAAACAATTGATAATCAAACAATTTTAGACGATGTTTCTTTCACATTGCAAAGAGGGAGTATCATCGGATTACTCGGAAGAAATGGCGCGGGAAAAACAACTTTATTGCGAACGATGGTCGGTATTTTAGACCCAGACGAGGGAACTGTTACATATGAGGATATCGACATCCATAAAAATCCTGAAACGAAACAAAAAATCGTATATGTTCCTGATTCTACTAATATACTGAACGGCTATACGATAAAAGAAATCGTAAAGTTTTATAAAGAAGTTTATACCGCATTTGATGAAACACATTTCTATGAACTGTTAGAACGTTTTAACTTACCAAACAAACGAATTCGTAGCTATTCAAAAGGCATGAAAGCACTGCTCGCCATCATTTTAGCCGTTTCTACAAAGGCAGAATATATCATTTTAGATGAACCGACAAATGGACTTGATCCTATCGTGAAAAGGAAAATTTTACAGTTTCTCGTTGGAGAAGTTGCAGAAAAAGAGATTACCATTTTCATCTCCACTCACCATTTAGATGAAGTAGAACAAATTGCAGATACAATTATTATATTAAAAGGCCATACTATCTCGTCTATTACATCACTAGACGATGCAAAATCACGATTTGCTAAAATACAAGTTGCTTATGAACGTTCACTACCTCAAAAACTAGAAAACTTAAGCAATATTAAAATATTAAATCAAACAGGAAAAGTATATACAATCTTAATCGAAGGAAATGTGGCAGCTACATTAGAAAAGTTTCATAAAGAACAGCCACTGCTCATTGAAGAATTAGCCATGTCGCTCGAAGATATTTTTATCACAACGTTTGAGGAGGATTCGCATGTTTCATAAAGCTTTATGGATAAGGCAATGGAAGCAAGGAAAATATATAATTCTATTATTTTGGTTAATTAGTTTATATCAACTACCTTATAAATATTATCAAGAAGCGCAAATGCAGCTAAAACAATCAAAAATGAAGTTTGATGACTATGCATATTACTACTCCTACTATTTTCACGCATCTGATGGTGCCGTCCTCTTTCAAGGAGTTACTCTTATTGCACTTGCTTGTCTTTTAATTGGGTGGGAACGTAACAATCAATCAACTGATTTTCTCTTCTCAATGCCTTTTAAACGAAAAGATATTTTTTTAACAAAATGGTGGCTTGGTGTTTTGAATATTATTACAGTGCAAATTGTTTGCTGGCTTAGCATGTACGGAATAAAGAACATGTCGTTTCACAATGAGTATCAAATCTTTACTCCGTTCTATAGTTACTTTCTATATGCTACGGTTGTACTTATCGCTATTTATACATTCACCTTATTTATCGGAACCATTACTGGACATATATTCTCTCAAAGTAGTTTAGCTATCATTCTATTATTTTTACCATACGGTTTTGGATTGTTAATTTCCGGATTCATTTATTCCCATACACAATGGTCTTTAGATGCAATGGGAGAAATAGAGCAACGTACTCATGAGTACTTGCAACATATAGATATCATTTCACCATTAGAATCTTTTTCTATTACTTATGATTACCACCCGATAGAAACATTTGATAACTATGGCAATAAACTTTCTAGTGTACCACAGGACAATCCAATGGAGCATACTTTTGTACCTTCTCCTTGGACACTATTAACACCATCTGCTTACATCATTATCTTTTTATCAATGGCAACCTTTCTATACACACGTACACCAAACGAACAAAACGGAAAAATACTATTGTTTCCTAACTTGCAAAAATGGTTCATGATTTGCACTGTTCTATGCTTCGGACTGCTTGGCGGTAGAATATTAGGTGGACGAGATGCACTTCTGTCTTATTATGTTGGATTTTTCCTATTCGCTATCATAAGTTACTTCATTTTTACACGTCTATTAAAATTGAAGTTTGCTTTTGGAGGGAAATAAACATACATTAAGGTGATGAATACATGTTTCAAAAAGCATTATAGATGTGAAACTATAAAAACGGAACAATGGCATTAATAGAAGCTGACAAAAGAAAGATGTTATGAATTATTTAACTCTTATATGAACTAAATAAAAAGGCATTGCACAAGAGCAATGCTTTTTATTATATATGTCCCTATCTAAATAAAGAGGTTATTTCACATTCTCTCTCCTATCCCCATACACCATCTCTTCTTTCATCCCAAATCCATCACCATTTTGCACAATTTGCTCTGTCGGTGCAACTACACTTTCAGCAATTTTCCATTCCCCACGCTCTTTCACAAATACTTGTAGAAAATAGTTCATGCCATCTAATTGATATGCATTTTCTTTTTTCACATTATAGTGAATCGCAATGTAGTACACTTGAATATTTTCTTTTCCTATTTTTGATACGTATTGCGATAGTCTCGGTATATAGAGTGCTGCTTTCTGAAAAGATAGTTGTTTCGCTTTAACAAGCGATGAACTTGTTACATTACGTAATGTGTCCTGATTACGAATATTATCGCTATGGTGGAATAATACTGCGTTTTGCATAGAACGAACCCATAATTTCGAATATAAGACTGTATTATCGGTTTCAATGTACTTCACTTCTTTTCGTACCACTTGGATAGGCGTATCTGCGTACGTAAATGTTTGAAAATAGAAAAAACCACCAAATAAAATGGTAAGTGCAGCAATATATTTCATAATCTTTCCTCCGATCTTTTAATTAAAGTATCGGAGTTTCAAAATATTTTTATTCAAAAGAAAAAGGATAGGAATGCTTTCGCTTCCTATCCTCATTTATTATAATACGCGGCCAAATAGTTCTAAGACCATTTCTATTTCTTGGTCGCTCCAACCTTTAAATCTCTCTTTATAATATTCTTTACGCACAGCTTCAAGTTTTTCAGTTACTTCTCTTCCGTGCTCTGTAATTTCTAAATACACGATTCGACGATCTGAATTAGAACGTTTTCTTTCTACTAATCCTTTTCGTACGAGACGATCTGTAACAGCTGTAATATGACTGGAGGTTACGTTTACTTCACTCGCAATTTGCGAAGCCATCTGTGGACTCTTTAAAAATAACGCACGTAATACAGAAAATTCATTATATGGCATATGTTCTGCAAAACGTGTATTAATATCATTTTGTAATAAACGTATCATTTTTCGAAATGATGCAGATAAATCTAAAATCAGTGTTTCTCTTTTTTCGTTCAATAGCCTCGTCCCTTTTTTATCATATTTACACATATTATAATCTATAAATACCTATGTTGTACATGCTTTCTTTCCTCAACATTCTCATTTATGTAACTTTTTTCATATAAATTTCTTTTTTGTTCACACATATACATATAAAAAGGATGGTGATGGAAAATGCAGGGTGGAATGAATCCTTATTTACACAACGTACGCACAGCTAATACTGGTAAAGAAGCTACTATTACTGTACAAGGCGAAGGCGTTGTCAAAGCAAAACCGAATGTTGTTATATTAACGCTTGGCATTCGAACAGATGATAAAAATGTAAAACAGGCTCAAGAAGAAAATGCAGTGCAATCCAAACAATTGCTGGATGCACTTAAACAGCTTGGTATTGCCGATAAAGATATAGAAACGATTTCTTATACAATTACTCCTCAATACGAATATGTAAATGATAAAGCATTGCTACAAGGATACCGCGTGGAGCATTTGTATGAAATTACCGTTTTAAATGTACAAAAAGCTGGGGAAGTATATGATATAGCCGTTTCAAATGGCGCAAATGTAGCAAAAGGTTTACGTTTCCGAGTATCTCATCCAAATAAATATTATGAGCAAGCTCTCATTCAAGCTCTGCACCAAGCAGTAGAAAAAGCTCGTGCTATTGCGAGTACATATAATTTAAATATTAATCCTGTTCCCCTCTCATTCGTTGAAGAATCTGCCCAATTACCACGGGAGGTTACGTCTTATGCTACTTTACAAGCGCAAGCAGCCCCTCCCATTCAATCGGGTGAATTAGAAATCATTTCATCCATACGGGCTATTTTTACGTATTTATAACGAATTCTCTTTACAAGTAAACGTTATCATTTTACTTGTTGTAAAAACATGATGTTCTGATATAATAAAGAACGGTGAGCTCTTACATAAGAGATATCACGGGTGGGAGAGGGATATGAAAAAGAAGGTTTAACATGAAAGGAATACTTGAAAGAACATTTAAATTAGGTTTACACGAAACATCACCAAAACAAGAAGTATTAGCTGGAGTTACGTCATTTTTCACAATCGTATATATTATGATTGTAAATGCGTCAATCTTATCAGATGCTGGCATTCCTCTTGAAGCTGGAATTTTAGCAACTGTTTTTAGTTCATTTGTCGGATGTCTACTCATGGCATTTTGGGCAAATGCACCTGCTATTCTTGTCCCGGGTATGGGTGTAAATGCATTCTTCACGTACACAGCTGTGCATACGCTTGGACTAACTTGGCAAGAAGCATTGGCTGCTGTCTTTATCTCTGGTATTATTTTTGCAATTGCCGCTTTTACACCAATCGCTCGCGTGCTATCAGTATCAATTCCAAAGTCATTAAAGGAAGCGATTACTGTCGGCATCGGATTATTTTTAGCGTTTATCGGATTGCAAAAAGGTGGTTTAGTCGTTTCGAACCCAAATACTGCTGTGGCAATGGGGAAATTAAGTAATCCTGTCGTTCTTGCGACATTACTTACTCTTATCATTGCACTTGTATTATTTATTCGTAACGTACGTGGAAACTTTTTATGGACGATTGCAATAGGAACTGGTATCGCCTGGCTATTTGGTCTTGTGGATACGAGTCAAGTGGGAAGTAGTTCATTCTCATTCGCTAATTACGGTGATGTGTTTGGAGCTATGTCATTTGGGAAACTTTCTTCCTTACCATTTTGGATTGCAACATTCTCTTTAAGCATGGTGCTTATCTTTGAGAACATGGGACTTCTGCACGGTTTATTAGAAGATGATCGTAAATTCCCACGTGCTTACCAAGCCAATGCAATTTCAGCAATGACATGTGGTCTATTTGGCACAAGTCCTACCGTTTCAACAGTAGAAAGTGCCGCAGGTATTACTGCAGGTGGTAAGACAGGTCTGACGTCTATCGTTACTGGGTTGCTATTCTTTGCATCACTGTTTGCTCTTCCATTTGTCAAATTAATTCCTGATAGTGCCATTGCACCAATCTTAATTATTATTGGCGGTCTGATGATTACAAGCATTCAACAAATTCCTCTGAATGACTTTTCAGAAGGATTTCCAGCATTCTTAATTATCGTTATGATCCCGCTCACATATAGTATCGCTGATGGCATTGCGTTCGGATTTATTGCTTACCCTATCTTAAAAGTTGCTCTTGGAAAGCGTAAAGAAGTCGCACCATCTATGTATATCATTACATGCTTATTCTTAGCTATGTTTGTATTACATGCTATTGGTTAAAAAAAACACCGAGGAAATCCTCGGTGTTTTTTTACTTAAACCATCCTTTTTTATAAAACCAGGCCATCATTCCGCCGCCAATTAGTGCCATAATAAGTAGACAAATAAAATAACTATATTGTCCACCAAGCTCTGGCATATGCGTAAAGTTCATTCCATATACTCCCGCAATAAATGTTAATGGCATGAAAATAGTCGAGAATACAGTTAATGTTTTCATAATGTTATTCATATGATGTGAGTTTAATGAAAAATAACTATCCCGAATATCTGCTGTTAACTCTCGGCTTGCCTCAATCATTTCTGTTAGTTTAAGCAAATGATCATGTATATCTTTAAAGTAAATTTCATGATCGCTTATACCGTAAAAACGAGTCGAATTTAAAATACGATATAATAAATCACGCATCGGAATAATTGTACGCCTTAGCTTTGATAAATCTGTACGTATATCAAATACCTCTTCTAATACACTTCCTGCTGTCTCCCCCGTTAAATTATCATCAATTGCATTTAAATGATCCTCAATGTAATATACAGGCGCAAAATAGTCATCTACAATTTGGTCGATAATTGTATGAGCTACGTGTAAAGGACTATTTTTAATACGCTTCTTTTCTCCAAGTGTTTTCCATACTCTTTCGATTGCATTGTTATGAGAAAAGTGGAAAGAAACAATATAACGATCACTAATAAATAAATCGATTTCGTGCGGTTCTAGTCCATCTTCCCCAAATGCATGAAGTACTAAAAAGTTATATCCATCATAAAAATCAACTTTTGGCCTCTGTACATATTCTATACAGTCTTCAATTGCAAGGGGATGGAACTTAAAATGGTCTTGCAGAATATATGTATACTCTTCTTTCGTTGGCTTATATAAATCTAGCCAATACCATACAATATGGTCTTTCTTTGTTTCTTCTAGAGAAACATCATATAATACTTCATCTGTTTTTGTTACTGCACAAATTCTAATCATAATTTCACCCATTATTATTATAAACAAAAAATAGTAAAAAAAGCCAAGGAGAAATCTCCTCAGCTTTTTTTTATTACTTCGTTACGATACCGTGTACTAAAGTTGGTGCATCTACGTGTTCTTTAGAGATCTTCATGTTCTCATAAATTTTCGCTTTTACATCTTCAACATTTTCGCGGTTTGCGTAAATTGTAACGAGAGATTCACCTTGCTTCACGCTATCGCCTACTTTTTTGCGCAGCATTAGACCAACTGCTAAATCAATTTCAGACTCTTTCGTTGCACGTCCTGCTCCTAAAAGCATTGCTGCTGTTCCGATTTCGTCTGCAACGATTTCTGATACATATCCGTCTTCTTTCGCTTCCACTTCAATTTTAAATTGTGCTTGTGGCAATTTAGAAGGGTCATCAACAACAGATGCGTCGCCGCCTTGCGCTGATAAGAACGTTTTAAATGATTCTAGCGCTTTTCCGTTGTTCATTACTTCAATTAGCTTTTCACGTGCATCTTCTAAAGATGAAGCTTGTCCAGCAAGGTACACCATTTGACTTCCAAGTGTTAAACATAGCTCTTCTAAATCTTTCGGCCCTTTACCTTGTAATGTATCAATTGCTTCTTGAACTTCTAATGCGTTACCGATAGCTTCACCGAGTGGTTGACTCATATCAGAAATAACTGCCATCGTGTTACGACCAACGTTATTACCGATGCGTACCATTGCTTCTGCTAGACGTTTTGCATCTTCATCCGTTTTCATAAATGCACCTGCTCCAGTTTTTACATCAAGAACAATTGCATCTGCACCAGCAGCAATTTTTTTACTCATAATCGAACTTGCAATAAGCGGAATTGAGTTTACTGTTGCTGTCACATCACGAAGTGCATATAGCTTTTTATCAGCAGGTGTTAAGTTACCACTTTGACCGATAACAGCGATTTTGTTTTCATTTACAAGACGCATGAATTCATCGTTTTCAATTTCCACATGGAATCCTGGAACTGCTTCTAATTTATCAATTGTACCACCAGTATGTCCTAAACCGCGTCCAGACATTTTCGCTACTGGTACATCTAAAGCGGCTACTAATGGACCTAATACAAGTGTCGTTGTATCACCAACACCACCTGTTGAATGCTTATCTACTTTTACACCTTCAATAGCTGATAAGTCGATTGTATCACCGCTATTTACCATTGCCATCGTTAAATCGGCACGCTCCTGATCGTTCATATCTTGGAAGAAAATTGCCATTGCAAGTGAACTTACTTGATAATCAGGAATATCACCATTCGTATATCCTTCAACAATAAAGTTAATTTCTTCTGTCGTTAATGCATGTCCGTCACGTTTTTTTGCAATTAGGTCCACCATTCTCATTGTGAAGTCACCCCTTCATTTGTTTTACGATTGCTTTTACTAATGCTAAGAAGTTAGCTTTAACACGTTCTGTCGTTTCAATTACTTCATCGTGGTGAAGTGGTTGATCTAAAATACCAGCTGCCATATTTGAAATACAAGAAATACCTAACACTTTCATACCAGCATGACGCGCTACAATTACTTCAGGTACTGTTGACATACCAACTGCATCTCCGCCAAGTGTACGAAGCATACGAATTTCAGCAGGTGTTTCATATACAGGACCTGTCATTCCTACGTATACACCTTCTTGTACTTTAATATTTAAGTCTGCTGCAACTTGTTTCGCCATTTCGCGAAGTTCTACTGTATATGATGTAGACATATCAGGGAAACGTACGCCCATTTCAGAATCATTCGGTCCGATTAATGGATTCGTACCCATGAAGTTAATGTGGTCTGAAATTAACATAAGATCGCCTGGCTCAAATGATGTATTTACACCACCAGCTGCGTTTGTTACAACTACTGTTTCTACACCTAGTTCTTTCATAACACGAACTGGGAATGTTACTTTTTGCATGTCGTATCCTTCATAGAAGTGGAAACGTCCTTGCATTGCTACTACTGTTACACCTTGAAGTGTACCAAATACTAGTTGACCTGCATGGCCTTCTACAGTTGATACTGGGAATTCAGGGATTTCACTGTAAGGTACTGTTACTGCGTTCTCAATTTCGTCTGCTAATACACCTAGTCCTGATCCAAGGATTAGTCCTACTTGTGGTGTCTCTTGAAATTTCTCTTTTAAGTATGAAGCTGATTTTGTAATAAGTTCACGATTCATTTGTTTATCCCCCTATTTCTTTAGCTCGTTTAAGAAGCTTGTTCCGTATTCTGGCATTTTCACACCGAAGTTTTCTGCTACTGTTGCACCAATATCAGCAAATGTTTGACGAAGTGGTAATTCTTGTCCGCCTTCTTTCATGCTTGGGCTATATGCCAATAATGGTACATATTCACGTGTATGGTCAGTACCAGGGTGAATTGGATCATTACCGTGGTCTGCTGTAATTAATAATAGATCATCTTCTTTTAGTTTTGCGAATACTTCTGGAAGACGTGCATCATATTCTTGCAGAGCTTCTCCGTATCCTTGTGGATCACGGCGATGGCCGAATAATGCATCAAAGTCAACTAAGTTTAAGAAGCTAAGACCTGTAAAGTCCATATTTAATGTATCTACAAGCTTATCCATTCCATCCATGTTAGACTTCGTACGAAGTGATTCAGTTACCCCTTCACCATCATAAATATCAGAGATTTTACCGATAGCAATTACATCGTAGTCACTATCTTTTAATTCATTCATTACTGTACGGCCGAATGGTTTTAATGCATAGTCATGACGGTTTGGTGTACGTGTAAAGTTTCCAGGTTCACCAACGAATGGACGAGCAATAACACGACCTACCATGTATTTCTCATCTAATGTTAATTCACGTGCAATTTTACAGATTTTATATAACTCATCAAGTGGCACTACTTCTTCGTGTGCTGCAATTTGCAATACGCTATCAGCAGAAGTATAAACGATTAAAGAGCCTGTTTCCATTTGCTCTTGACCAAGTTCATCAAGAATCTCAGTTCCAGAAGCTGGCTTATTACCGATAATTTTACGGCCTGTTTTTTCTTCTAATTCATCAAGTAATTCTTTCGGGAATCCTTCCGGGAACACTTGGAATGGTGTATCAATGTAAAGGCCCATGATTTCCCAGTGACCTGTCATTGTATCTTTACCAGTAGATTTCTCTTGCATTTTTGTGTAATATCCAAGTGGTTTCTCTACTTTAGAGATACCTTTCATTTCTCGAATGTTACCAAGACCTAATTTCACCATGTTAGGCATTTGTAACCCATTCATATGTTCAGCAATGTGACCAATTGTGTCAGATCCTAAATCACCAAATTGCTCAGCATCTGGTGCTTCACCGATTCCCACAGAGTCCATTACGACTAGGAATATACGTTTATATTTATTCATAACTGCGCCCTCCTATAAGTTCAGTTCTACTTCTTGTAGTATGTTCAAAACGCTATAAAGTGAAACTGTTATCAAAAAGAATTCTCATTGTCAAACAGTACTTCTTTAAATCATTTTCTAACCTATTTCGTTTACTTGAAACGATTCAAAAACATTTCTAGTTTTTTCTAAGTCAGATGTCAGACATCTGATACTGATATCATAACATGTTTACGCTTTCTTTTTAATACATTTTCGTAGAATTTCTCATTTTCTTCACACTTCTATTGTAATCCATTCTGCAACG